>NZ_CALMQR010000001.1:0-5808 GCF_937871995.1 uncultured Citricoccus sp.
CGTGCGCCCCAGCGTGGACGACAGCCTCTGTTTCGCCGTCGAGGCGGGCCGCCAGCGGCAGCAGGAACGCGTAGGACTTGCCGGAACCGGTCCGGCCTCGGCCGAGCACGTCCCGGCCGGTGAGGGAGTCCGGCAGCGTGGCCGCCTGGATGGGGGTGGGGGTGGTGATGCCCTGCGGGGCCAGCGCGGCGGCCAGGCCGGCGGGCAGGCCCAGCTCGGTGAAACCGCTGGCGGCGGCGTCCGAGGAGGAGGGCACGGTGGAGGTACCGCCGGTCACGGCGGCATGCTGAAGAGAAGTCACGAAGTTGAGATCCGTCCGGGTGGAAGAAAGACCCGGCCCTGGCACGGGCGGAGCGGCATGACAGGAGCCACTCATCGCGGTGCTGGCCGGCACCGGGGAGGAAGGCTCCAGCCCGGTTGGCTGTGACCAGTCTACGGCATCGCCGCCCGGCGGCCGTCTTCACCCACGTCAGCGGGCCGAAAGGCCGAACCCCCGGCGCGGGGGGAGCGGCCGGGGGTTCGGGGGACGGGAGCGCCCTGGGTGAGGGGTCCCGGGTGAGACGGTGTCTGGGATCAGGCGGAGACGCGCGCGTTGGCGTCCACGTGGGCGACCAGCGCGTCGACGAAGCCCTGCAGGACCGGCAGGAGGGTCTCGTCCTGGATCTCACCGGAGTCGGCGATGGCACCCTCGCGGGCCTGGATGAAGGACTCCGGCTGACCCATGGTCTTCATGTCCAGGTGGGCCAGGATGTTGCGCAGGTGCTGCTGGGCCATCGCGGTCCCGGTGCCACCGGGGGAGGTGCCGATGACGGCGGCGGGCACGCCGCCCCACACGGCCTGGCCCCACGGCCGGGCGCCCCACTCGATGGCGTTCTTCAGCGCGGCCGGGATGGAGCGGGAGTACTCCGGGGTGACGAACAGGATGGCGTCGGCACCGGAGACGGTCTCCTTGAAGTCCAGGGCCGCGGCCGGGTAGTCGGCGTCGAAGTCCCAGCTGTACAACGGAAGGTCGCCGATGCCGATCTCGAAGAACTCCACGCCCTCCGGGGCCAGGGTGCTCAGGGCCCTGGCCAGGCGGCGGTTGATGGAGTTCTGGGCCAGGGAGCCGACGATGTAGCCGATGCGCATGGGATGTCCTTCCAGACGGTCGAGGCGATGGATCGCGTCGTTGAAATTTCAACGACTCGATCATGTCAACCAGCCCTCACGCCGGACTATTCCGGCCGCGTCCCCGTCGCGGTGGTGATGTCCCTCACAGCGCCGTATCCGGTGGCGGCACCCGTGTCCACGCCGGATCCGGAGGCGTTGCCCGCCAGGAAGTCCTCGTCCAGCAGCTCGGCAGCCGAGAGCACCCGGGGCGTGGCCTCGACCGGCTTCAGCGGCGCCAACCCCTCGCCCAGGGTGGGGTCCAGGTCACCGATGCGGCGGGCGGAGGGCAGCACCCGGGACTCCAGCGTGCCGACCATCGCGTTGTACTTCTCCACCGCGGAGCGCAGCGAGCCGCCGAGCTTGGACACGTGCCCGCCCAGGGTGCCGAGGCGCTGGTACAGCTGCCGGGAGGCCTCGAACAGGGACCGGGCGTTCTCGGTCAGGGTCTCCTGCCGCCAGGCGTAGGCCACGGACTTCAGCGCCGCGAGCAGGGACACCGGTGCCACCAGGGCGACGTTGCGCGAGAACGCATGGTCCAGCAGCGCCGGATCGGCCTCGAGGGCGGAGGCCAGGAAGGACTCCGCGGGCAGGAAGCACACCACCAGTTCGGGGGAGTGCTCCAGTCCCTGCCAGTACTCCTTGGCGGACAGGGCGTCCACGTGGGCCCGCACGGCCCGGGCGTGGGACCGCTGCAGGTCCCGGCGCCGTCCGGCGGCCTCCGCCGACGGGTCACCGGCCAGCTCCTCGGCCTCCAGGACCGCGGCGAGCGGGGCCTTGGCGTCGATGGCCAGTGACTTGCCCCCGGGCAGCCGCACGACCAGGTCCGGGCGGAGCACCTGGTCCTCGTCCCCGCGCAGCACCTGCTGCTCGGCGAAGTCGGTGTGGGCCAGCATGCCGGCGGCCTCCACCACCCGGCGCAGCTGGACCTCGCCCCAGTGCCCGCGGGCCGACGTCGACTTCAGGGTGGCCACCAGAGACCTGGTGTTCACCAGCAGGGCCGTGTCCGTCTCGGCGGCGGTCTTGAGCTGCTCGGAGAGCTGGCCGTACTGTTCCACGCGGTCCCGCTCCAGCATGCCGACCTGCCGCTGCAGGATCTCCAGCCGCTGGCCGACCGGGGCCAGGGCCGTGAGGACCCTCGACTCGACCTCGGCCCGGTCCCGGTCCGCCGTGCGCTCGGCGGTGAGCACCCGGCTCTCGGCCTCCGCCGCGGCGAGCGCCGCCTGGACCTCGGCGAGCTCTCCGCGCAGGTGCTGGGACTCCTCCCGGTACGCCTGTGCCCCGTCCCGTCCCTGGCGGGTCGCGAACCAGGCGCCGAGCACGGCGCCCACCACCAGCCCGGCCACCACGCAGACGAGCGCCACCACCAACACCACAGAAGTCTCCATGTCCCCACCGTGCCAGAGGCGGTGGACAGGTTAGGTGAGCATCGCCGTCGTGACGGCGTACCGGGGCCCGCCCGGCGGGCGGTCCGCCCGGGCGCCTCAGGCCCCCAGCAACTGGACGGCGCCGCGCGCCAGCGTGCCGGCGGCCCCCAGGACGACGACGCCCACGGCGAGCCGGCGGGCGCCGGTCGTGGAGAAGCGGCGCGACAGCACACCGCCCAGCAGCACGCCGACGGGCACGGCGGCCATGACGGCGAGCATGAGGGGCCAGGAGGACAGGTCCGCGTCCGGGGCGGACCCGAGCAGGACCTTGACGATGATGGAGACCAGCCCGAGGGTCAGGAAGATCGGCTGCAGCGTCGCGGCGAACCCGCGGTGGCCCCACGACGTCACCCGGGCGTACGCCAGGAACGCCGGCGAGGCGACGCCGACGGCGGTGTTGAGGAAGCCGCCCAGGATGCCCGCGGCCAGTCCGGCCGGACGTTCCGGGACCTCGGGCAGCCGGGGGAGCAGGGTCGTGCCGCCCACCGAGACGAGCAGGACCGCCCCGATGATCAGCTCCAGCCAGCCCGGCCCCGCCGCGCGGACCAGCACCGCCGCGGGCAGCGCGCCCAGGACGACGACGGGGGCGATGCGGGCGTACCGCCTCCAGTCGACGTCGGAACGGACGGCGACGGTCATCAGCGCCGCCGAGACGACCGCGGTGGCGTTGGTGAGCAACACGCCCTGGGCCGGCCCGATGAGCAGGACCAGCGCCGGGGAGACGACGAGCCCCACGCCCATCCCGCTCGTGCGCTGCAGCACGCAGCCCAGCAGGACGGCGGCGACGGCGAGCGCGATCCCGGACTCCATCGGCACGCGTCCACCCGTCCCCCCGGAGCGTCCGGGCGCCCTCGTCCGACCCCCGCCGCGCCGTTGCCGGGCGCCGGGCGGGCCATCGGTATGGCCCGGATCACACGTTAGTGTGTCCGGACAGCACACCGGGACGAGGAGAGGGCATCGCACCATGTCGAACATGACGGGGCAGCAGGACGGCCGGGCCGGGCAGGCTCCTGCCGGGGACGACGACGGCCGGGAGATCGACCAGAAGTCACCGGGTGAGCGGGCGCCGGCGGAGGCGCGGAGCCTGAACCTGCGGCGGTGGATCGGCCTCGCGGCGGGCCTGGTGCTGGCCGGGATCGTCTTCCTCGCCCTCCCGCAGGATCTGGCCTACAACGCACGCCTCACCGCGGCCGTCGCCGTCCTGATGGCCGTGTGGTGGATGACCGAGGCGATCCCGATCCCGGCCACCGCCCTGGTCCCGCTCATCGCCTTCCCCACCCTGGGGCAGGACATCGGCGTCGACGACGTGGGCGCGTCCTACGGGAACAACATCATCTTCCTGTTCATGGGCGGGTTCATCATCGCCCTGGCCATGCAGCGGTGGAACCTGCACCGCCGCATCGCACTGGTGACCGTCCGGGCGATGGGCACCAAGCCCGGCGGCGTGGTGGCCGGGTTCATGATCGCCACGGGCTTCCTGTCCATGTGGGTGTCCAACACCGCCACGGCCGTGATGATGATCCCCATCGGGGTCTCCGTCCTGACCCTGGTGGTGGCGAAGGACTCCTCCAACCCGGTGGAGGAGGGCTCGGACCCGGGGTCCGCGGAGGTCAAGGACGCCGTGATCGCCTCGAACTTCGGCACCGCCCTGATGCTCGGGATCGCCTACGCGGCCTCCGTGGGGTCCCTCGGGACGCTGATCGGCACGCCGCCCAACGCGCTGCTGGCCGGCTACATGGCCCAGGCCCACGGGGTGGAGATCGGCTTCGGGCAGTGGATGCTCGTGGGTGTCCCGCTGTCCCTGGTGATGATGGTGATCGTCTGGTTCCTGCTGACGCGCGTGCTGTTCAAGGCAGAGATCACCGAGATCCCGGGCGGCCGGGAACTGATCACGGACGAGCTGTCCAAGCTGGGCCGCATGTCCTCCGGGGAGATCCGTGTCCTGGTGGTCTTCGTCCTGGCGGCGGCGTCCTGGATCATCGTCCCGCTGGCCTTCGAGGGGCTCATCAGCGACGCGGGCATCGCCCTGCTCGCCGCACTGCTGCTGTTCCTGCTGCCGGCCGGGGCCGCCCGGGGCGTGCGGCTCCTGGACTGGGAGTCCGCGGTCAGGCTGCCGTGGGGCGTGCTGCTGCTGTTCGGCGGTGGCCTGGCCCTCTCGGCGCAGTTCAGCGCCTCCGGCCTGGCCGACTGGATCGGCGAGCAGGTCTCCGGCCTCGGCGGACTGCCGGTGTGGCTGCTGGTGACCGTGATGGCCGTGGCCATCCTGTTCCTGACGGAGATCACCTCGAACACCGCCACCGCCGCCACGTTCCTGCCGGTGGCCGGAGGCGTCGCCGTCGGCGTGGGCGTCGACCCGCTGCTGCTGTGCATCCCCGTGGCGCTGGCCGCCACGTGCGCCTTCATGCTGCCGGTGGCCACCCCGCCCAACGCCATCGCCTTCGGCTCCGGGTACGTCACGATCGGGCAGATGATCAAGGGCGGCCTGTACCTGAACCTCGTGGGCGTCGTCCTGATCACCCTGACCACGCTCACCCTCGGGGTGTGGGCCTTCGGGCTGGTGTTCTGACGGCCCCGGGGCCCGTGTGAGGACGGCCCCGGGGCCCGGACTCAGGCGCGCAGGACGTTCTCCCCGTTGGCGTACAGCTGCGGGGCGCCGATCGGCTCCGCCTGTCCCGGCTCGGCGCCCTCGGCGACCCCGGCGGCCGCGGGGGAGTAGAGCTGGATGACGGTGGCCGAGCGGTCCTCCTCGTCGTCGAAGGCCTCCAGCACGAAGGCGTCGTGCGGTTCGCCGTTGACCTCGAGGCGGGCGTCGAACACGGACACGGCCAGGTGCGGGCGCGGGCTCAGCTGGGCGATCTGCTCGCGCATCTGCGCCTCGTCCGCCCCGGGCAGCCGCCACATGCCCTTCTGCTCCTCGTCCACGTAGCCGAGCAGGAACGGCGCCACGTCGGCGCCCTCGGAGGCGAACTCCAGGGCCTGCTCGATCGCCAGGAACACGAGGGGCGAGATGCGCTCGGAGGGCGGTTGCGGCTGGCCCTCGGGCAGGGCGGTGCCGGCGGGCACCAGGCCTGGATTCGCCGTCGTGCCCGGAGCCTCCTGCTGGCCCTGCGGGGCCGCGGCCCCGGGGATGGCGGCGGGGTCGGTGGACGGGGACGGGGTCTGCTCTGGCTGCTCAGTCACGTCCTCGACGCTATCGGTGTCCGGAGGCGAAGGACAACCACCCCCGGGCGGCCCC
>NZ_CALMQR010000002.1:0-5965 GCF_937871995.1 uncultured Citricoccus sp.
CCCAGGGCCCCGCACCCGGAAGGGCCACCAGCACTTTCCCAACACTTACTTAGAGGCACCGGCTCCTAGCCTTCGTAGAAGAAGAGCTGTGAGTCTCGATGGTGTCTTGACGCCCCGGCCGTATAACGCGCGACTGCGTTGCTCTACTGCATCGAAGTCACTGCCAAAGTGAGGGATGCGATGTCGGTGGCGGCCCACCCATAGGACATCAGGAGAGCGGTCCGGAACATTCGCCTTCCGAAGTCATCCGTGATCTCACCCCGGAAATCCACCAAGCTACGACTCACTAAGACCCCGAACATCATCGATCCGATGAGCAAGGCACAGACAGTTACTACCATCGCCAGTGGCCAGTCATGGATGAGAAGGCGCATCCCGCCCAAGCACAACAGAACGAGAAGGCTGACGCTCAAGCCGATCCGCGCGAAGCGGGGCCCACGAAGGGCAATAGCGCGGTACATGTGAAGCATTATCCCGCCCGACGGCCTCAACCCCCGGCCGCCGCTCCCACTGCCTCAAATGCCAGTCCTTCCGTGCACAGGGTGCGACGGTCGCAGTGAACGGTGCTTCTCAAGACAGTCCGGGACCCGTGACGACCGCTAGGGCCTCGAGGGGATCGCCTTACGGGTTGGATGAACAGTCCTGGGATGATCTGTGGCTGGGCGTATCCGTTTAGGAGACGGGTGTCAGCGCTCTCACGATCGTCAGGACACAGAGCGCGAGGCACAGTACGCAGGCACAGTACAGGCCAAGTCTTCGGTTCTCGGCGGGCACAGATGGTCGTCGGAGCCCGAGAGCGACCAGGCCGGCCACGACCGGCACCCCCATTAGCAGGAACAGCGAGTCTGGGTCCAGCAGCAGCACGATGACGGCCGCCGCGATCACCACCAACCCGGTGAGCCGCACCATCGTCACCGCCGACTCGTCCCGGTGTTGGGCGTCCTTGCGTTGCAGCCACCAGCGGCCTGCCTGCAGAACGACCGATATGACGACTCCGGCCACCACCGGGGACCAGAACCGCCCGGCCGTGGACAGGTCCGGCATGTCTGCGGCCAGCCACGGAATGAACGCGTAACCGAGTCCGGAGAGTAATCCCAGCCCCACGGGGCCCAGTGCGGTCAACCACCACGGCGGCCGTTGCGGGGTCTCAGATTCCTCAGTCACTCGAGGAAGCGTAGCGGCCACCCCCCTCGGGGTCGTGGAGATGGCCCGGTGTCACGTTCCACCCCCGGGTTCCGCATCCGCGTCGGAACCGCCACCCGGGCATGCCCGGGCACACTGCACAAGCCGCTCCGGAAGGGGATCCCCTTGCGGCGCAGTGTCCATTTCACTTGTGCGAGCAGTGAAGAACACTACTGACATCCGTGCCGTCGACTTCAGAAATCGACAACAATGTTTGGAATCAAACGGTTGCTGTGGCTTGGGCCCTATGGCCGTCATCTTCCGAAGAAAGGGCGCTGGGCATTTCTCGTTCGCGTCAGCGGGTGCCGGCGGGCTCGCTGGTAGCAGCCGGTGTAGCGGCGGGAAGGGCGGATGCCGCACGAGAGGATCGGACCATCAAGGTGGCCACAGCCGCGAGGGCCAGCGGAATAGCGAGGACCATGAAGTAGCCAGATACTCCCAGTCCCGTAAGGATCAATCCACCCAGGGCCGAACCGACAATCGATCCCAGCCGGCCGATGCCGATGCCCCATCCGGTGGCGGTAGCTCGGAGCTGGGTGGGATAGGCATTGGCAATCAGGTAGTTCAGTGCCAGCTGCGGCCCACCGATCCCCAGGCCTGCCAAGGCGATGAGGATGAAGACCAGAGAGAAATTGGGTCCTGCAAGGCCCAGTCCCAGAGCTACCAGGATGCCGATGGCGAACATGGCCAGCAGGAGCTTCCTAGCATCCACCTTGGGCAGCAGCACGGACAGCGGGATGGCGAACAAGATGAATGCGCCGTTGACGGTCACCGTTCCCATGGCCGCTTGCGAATACGCCAGTCCCAGCATTCTCAAAGCGGTAGGCATCCAGAGCAGCAGCAGATACCAAGCGATCCAATTCAGCAGGTAGGTGGCGAACACGGCGACTGTGACCTTGCGGTATTGGGAAGAGAAGAGCGCGCTAACGGAGCCGCGTTCCTCCTTCTTGTCCTCCGTGACCAGTACTGCGTCGGCCTCAACCTGCTGACCGGAAATGCTGGACATGATCCTGCGGGCCTGAGCATCGGCCGAGACGGTGCCCTTGGTGGCCAAGAACACGGGAGACTCGGGCAGAACCTTCAGGCAGAGAAGTAGAAGCAGGAGCGGCAGCACGCCACCAATCAGGAAGATGCCGCGCCAGCCGACCATCGGCAGCCACGCCGCCGCCACGAGGCCGCCGATGAGGGCACCACCGGGCAGGCCCAGCAGGACCAGCGTCATGAACGTTCCCCGCCGATTCTTCGGGCTGAACTCCGCGGTGAGCGCCAACAGGGCCGGTGTGGCTCCGCCCATGCCCAGGCCGATCAGGAAGCGCAGGAGCACAATCTGTTCGATTGACTGCGCGAACGCACCGGCTAGGGAAAATGCGCCGAACAATGCCAGCGCCACCAAGATCGTCTTCTTGCGCCCGATCTTGTCCCCGAACGTGCCCAGCGTGATGGCGCCCAGGGCCATGCCGATGGTGCTGGCCGTGATGGCCCAGGTCATGTCGGCGGCCTGGAGACCGAAGTCGTCGGCGATGGCCGGGCTGATGAAGGCGATGGATTGGGTGTCAAAACCGTCCAACAACGCGATCACGAAGCACAGGACGACGACAGCCCACCGCTTGGCCCCCATTGGGGTGTTATCGATAACGTCCTGAACGTTGTAAGTGCGGTTACTCACGGAGGTCACTTTTCTGCGGAAGGGGGCAATTCTCGAACCCAGGAGGCATCACATGTGATGCAACTCATGCTGAGTGCATTCAGCCTGACTCCGAACGTTCCTCAAGGGAAATACCTGTCCGGGCCCGACTGGGAGGAAACGCGTATAACTGCAGCGAGCAGGTCGCTGGGCGCGACACTCGAGCGGAGCACACGGGCGTTGTTCCCGGTCTCGCGGCATCGAGGAGGTGTGGCCGCTGGGGGTTCAACGGCACGCACCCGGAAGTCCCGTAAGACGATCCGTGAACGGAACACTATTTTTGGGCACCCTGTAGTGCCTCATGCAGAAGGGGCCATAGGTTTGGACGCCTGCGATAGACCTGTAGGGTTGACTGTTCCGACGCGGGGTGGAGCAGTTCGGTAGCTCGCCGGGCTCATAACCCGGAGGTCGCAAGTTCAAATCTTGCCCCCGCAACCAACTAGCCCCCGGCCCCTCAGGGGGCCGGGGGCTTTGCGCTTCGTTGTTACCGGGTCCGGAGGCCCGCATTCTCGTGCTGTCGCTTCCTGAGATCCGTGCCGTCGACGTTTAAAACTGACACCAATGAGCTTGCCCATGGCCACCCTGAGTGTCTCGCAACCAATGTTGAATACACGGTTCTAGCCGAGGAGTTGCGATGCATAGTTGCGAGACTTTTTTGGTGGGGCGCAAGCCCGGAAATCCGCGCCCTGCTCCTGCGCTCACGGATGCATCCATGAGACGTCTTGCAACCCTTGACTTGCTAGACATTCGCACAAGAGGGTTAGTGGCCATCTCCTGGGAGCCCCGCTTCTATTCGGAGAGAATAGAGAATCGAGGTGACTTCGTCGACATTATTCAAGAACTTCTGTCGTCGAGATGGCAATGACTTTATAAAATTATCTCGATATTTCCATCGGTCATAGTCTGTATCCCCGGGCCAATTCAAAACATCTACTTTTGCAACCTCTAACTGGTCGGCCTGGCCTGCCCTCTGTGGGGGTTCATCTAACCAGGGATTCAGGTGATCCCAATAGTCTTCGAATGAAGCAACGAGTTCTTCAAAAGCCGCCTTGAGAGCGGGGTCGAATATCTTCTTTGTGCGATCCTTGAGTTTGTATGCCAGCTGATCGAGGCCATCTCTCAGCTCTCTGGAGAAGTATTGGGGAAGCACGACCTCTAATGCCTCGCGAAGGCTTCCGCCGGACATGATTCCTTCCAGCCGCTGCTCAACCAGTAGTACATCTGCCGCGCATTGTCGGGTGCGAGGATCCGCGTTGAGGAGGGTTTCGAATGATTGCTCTTGCTCCGCCCGCATTCTGGCGTGCGTTTGCTCTTGTTCTGCGAGTACCCGAGAGTGCGATTCGTCTTGTTCAGCTAGCTTTTTATGATGATCGGACTCCAAAGACCGGATCTGTCGTTCGTGGGACTCCTCTTGTTCCATTCGTGCCTTGCTATAGGCCGCCCACCGTTGTTGGACAATCTTGGAGTGTGAGGTCTTCAGCTCCTCCACAGCTTTCTGATGGGCGGCCGTCCGCCCCTCAAGCACCGAGCGGTGTGCTTCGTTCAAGTCTTCGACGTCCCGTTGATGGGCCGCTGCTTGACTTGTGAATTTCTCATTGTGGGCTGTCTGTAGCGCCTCGATGCTCATCGTGTGGCTCGCCTTTAAGCCGCGGACCGTCTTGCTGTTGCGGCTCGCCCAGATGGCGGAGCCAACAACGATGACAAGACCGAGGACAGCTACGAGGATCCATCCCAGAACCCCGTATTTCGTGTATCGCTCTTGCCATTCCGGAGAAAGAAGTGCAGACAGAGTGAGGAGTGTAGACGCCACGGTCATGACCGCCCCTAGTGCTGTCATCCCGACTCTGACTTCGGACTCTTTATGATGCGTCGACACAGGCGAATCTTAGCCGCGTTGAGGCAGCTGGCCCGCACCGGAACAACTCCTGAGTTTTCACGGTCACCTCTCCCATTCCCAGTCCTCACGGTCGCGGTTCGGGGTGGGTTGGATGACTTGCTCCTTGGCAGGATGCGGGTCAGTGCGGGCGGGTTTGAGGTTGATCCAGTTGTCCGACAGCCCCGACACCAGTGCCTCGTGGCGCGCGTCGCAGCCATCCGTTCGGTTTTCTGCGGAAGGGTTCAAGGCGGAGTCGGCGGCGTGGTGGTAGCGGGCGGTGTTGTCCTTCTCGTTGGGGGCCTTGCCCAAGGGCGTGTCGGCGTCGTCCTGTCCGGACACGGCCCGCCACACGAGGACGTCGGCGGCCGCGGTACGGCGATCGGCCGGGTCGGGGTGGTGTTGGGCGAGTTCGTCGTACCAGGCGGGTGGGTCGGCCTCGATCCGGTCCAGCCGGCCGTCGAGCTCGTGGCGGATGCTGGCCACGAGCTCGGCGGTGACCTCGCGCTGAGTCTCGGGCTGCTGCAGGGGCATGGATAGTGGCGCGTCCTCGGTGCGTGGAAGACAGCGAGCCAGGATCGCCGGTACTGCGTCCTCGGTACTGGCTTCGCCGTGGTGGTGGAGAGCGGGGTCGGCCTTAACCAGCTGGGGCCACGTCGCCGCCTCGGTGAGCCGGGCGACGGTCTCGGGATCGTCCCCGTAGGTCTGCTGTACCCAGTCGTGGGTGCGGGCGGAGCGGGCGGACCAGTGCAGGTAGTCGAGTTCGTGGACCATCCGCCCCAAGTCGTTGGCCCAGGCCCGTTGTTGGTCGCGGACCTCGTGGGCGGTGTGCTCGGCGGATTCTCGTTTGAGGACGCCCTCGAGGACGATCGCCGGACGCTCAGCCGGAGGGGTCTCGGTGAGTAACCCCCACTCGTCCGGGGAATGTGCCTCGTGATCGACCCCGAAGTCGACGTAGGCGTGGTTCGCTTCACGGCCGCGGGTCATGGCCACGTAGAACAGTTCCCGGGACAGTCCGGCCTTGGCCACGGCGTGGGCCGAATCCACGGTGACGCCCTGGGAGCGGTGTGCGGTGGTGGCGTAGCCGAGCTCGGTGGAGGAGGCGAGGTAGTCCGGGTCCAGGGTCACCGCTCCCCCGGTGGTCTCGTTGCGGGCCACGGCGGAGCCGTCGGGGTTGATCCCGGTCAGGGTGAGCCGGGTGCCGTTGGCGATGAATGCCCCGGTCT
>NZ_CALMQR010000003.1:0-5954 GCF_937871995.1 uncultured Citricoccus sp.
TTCGAGCAGATCTTCAAGAACGCCCTGACCGGCATGCCGATCGGCGGTGGCAAGGGTGGGTCCGACTTCAACCCGGCCGGCCGCACGGACGCCGAGATCATGCGCTTCTGCCAGTCCTTCATGACCGAGCTGTACCGCCACATCGGCGAGTACACCGACGTCCCGGCCGGTGACATCGGCGTGGGCACCCGGGAGATCGGCTACCTGTTCGGCCAGTACAAGCGCATCACCAACCGCTTCGAGTCCGGGGTGCTCACCGGCAAGGGAATGTCCTGGGGAGGGTCCCTGGTCCGTCCGGAGGCCACCGGCTACGGCGCCGTGATGTTCGCGGACCAGATGCTGCGCACCCGGGGTGGCTCCATGGACGGCCAGACCGTCCTGGTCTCCGGCTCCGGCAACGTGGCGCTGAACGCCATCGCCAAGTCCCAGCAGCTCGGGGCCACCGTGCTGACCGCCTCCGACTCCTCGGGATACGTGGTGGACGAGGCCGGGATCGACCTGGAGCTGCTGCGCGAGGTCAAGGAGGTCCGGCGCGGCCGGATCGCCGAGTACGCCGAGGAGCGCGGCGGCCGGTCCCGCTTCGTGGCCGACGGTTGTGTCTGGGACGTGCCCGGCACCGTGGCCATCCCCTCGGCCACGCAGAACGAGCTGGACGACAAGTCCGCGCTCACCCTGATCGACAACGGGCTGGTCGCCCTGGCCGAGGGCGCCAACATGCCCTGCACCCAGAAGGCCACCGAGCACATGATCCATGCCGGGGTGCTGTTCGGCCCGGGCAAGGCGGCCAATGCCGGCGGCGTGGCCACCTCCGCCCTGGAGATGCAGCAGAACGCCAGCCGGGACACCTGGAGCTTCGAGTACACCCACGACAAGCTCGAGCAGATCATGACCGACCTGCACGACCGCTGCCTCGAGACCGCCGACCGCTACGGCACCCCGGGCAACTACGTGGTCGGGGCGAACATCGCCGGTTTCGTCAAGGTCGCCGACGCGATGCTCGCCCAGGGCGTGATCTGACCCTCGCACGGTCGGACCACCGGCGGCCGGGGACGGCCCGGGGCACTCGCGGCTGACCGCGAGACCCGGGGGTCCCCGGCCGCCGTTCGCGTGAGCAGCCCCGGGGCCCTACGGGGCCAGGTGCGTGAGGGTGTGCTTCTGGTCCTCGCTCAGCCGGACCGGGCGGCCGGTGGCTGAGTCCACGAAGACCATCGTGGAGGTCGCGGTGACGCACTCGGTGCCGTCCACCCCATCGCGCAGCGAGTAGGCGATCTCGATCGAGGCCCCCTTCGCGGCGGCCACCCAGACCCACGCGCGCACCGGGACGTTGCGGTACTCCAGCGGACGCCGGTAGCGGATGCGGTGCTCCGAGATCAGCACCTGCACGCTGTCCGGCATCCCGTCCAGCAGGTTCACCGGCGCCCCGGCGCCCGGCGCCCCGGTCCCGGCAGGCACCCCGAACGCCAGGATGCGCACCTCCTCGAGGATCGCCGCCACCTGCACGTTGTTGACGTGGCCGTAGGCGTCCATGTCCCCCCAGCGCACGGGCACGTCCACGCGCACGGCGGGCCCGCCGCCGTCGGGACGGTCCTCGGTCCGGCCGGTCAGGCCGTGGCCCGGCTCAGCGGGCATCGTCCAGCTCCCGGGAGTCGGCGTCCAGGCCCGGTTCCTGGGCGTTGCGCGGCCAGGTCAGCAGCGCGGCGCGCCCGGTCTCGAGGATGCCCAGTTCCTCCAGCTGGCGGGACAGCGCCGCCCCGTCCGGGCCGTAGCACCACGGCACCCCGGGAGTGGTCTCGCGGGTGTCCGTGGCGCGGCCACCGGCCAGCAGGGCCTGGGACGGCGTCAGCTGACGGATCACGATCGCCTTCACCTTGTCCGGGTGGCGGCGGGCGAAGTCCGCGTAGATCTCCGGGTCGTGCTGGCCGTCGTCACCGATGAGCAGCCAGCGGATCTCCGGGAACTCCCGGGCCAGCCGGTCCAGCTGGGTGACCTTGTGCTCCAGCCCGGACCGGAACCAGCGGTCCTCCGTGGGACCCCAGCTGGTCAGCAGCAACGGGCCGGAGGGGTACAGGTTGCGGGACAGGAAGCGGGACAGGGTCTGGGCCACGTTCCACGCACCGGTGGAGAGGTAGACGACCGGGGAGGTGGGCTGCTGTTCCAGCAGGCGGTGCAGCATGACGGCCATCCCGGGAGTGGCGGTGCGGGCGTGCTCGTCCAGGACGAAGGAGTTCCAGGCCGCCAGCATCGGCCGGGGCAGGTAGGTGACCACCACGGTGTCGTCGATGTCCGAGACCACGCCGGTGACCGTGCCGTCCTCGACGATGTACACGTCCGAGGTGGCCGGCTCGCTGCCGTCCGAGGTGAGGGTGACCGTCTGCCAGCCCGGCTCCATCTCGACCTCCACGCGGGCGTCCACCACGCCGCCGCGGTCGGCGCGCACGGTGAAGGTCTTCCCGCCCGCCAGCACCTTGACCTCGGCGTAGGGCACGGGCGGGGAGGTGAAGTTGTGCCATCCGCGCAGGCCGTCCTCGACCACCCTGGACAACCGGCGGCCGTTCTCGAAGGCGTCGTCCGGCGCCATCACCACGCGGGAGAACACCCGGATCCAGGAGGTGGTGCCGTAGCCGGTGAAGGACAGCACGGTCGGTTCGTGCCCGCGCCGCAGGGCACCGGCGTAGCGGAAGCGGTGCCACCGGTCCTGGACCAGCGTCGCTATGTGCTCGGTGACCAGGGTCTCCCGGTCCTCGATCAGCGGGGACGGCACGGCGTCCGGGGCAGGCGGGGATGCAGGAGTCCGATCGGCCATAGGATCCAGTATCCCTCACCCGCGCACGTGTGGTTCACCACGTGCGGGCAGGGGCGCCGGGGCCCTCGGGGGCCCCGCTAGGCTGGCGCCATGCCCACCTCCGTTCCCGCCCCCCGTGAGTTGCGGCGCGTCGCCGCCGAGGCGGCCGCCGCCTGCGCACCACGGCTCGTCCGGGCCTTCCGTTCCACTCCCGCCGACCTCGACCTCTCCACCAAGCGGAACACCCACGACCTGGTCACCGTGCACGACGGGGCGACCGAGAACGAGCTGGTGCGGTTGCTCGGCGCAGCCGTCCCGGGCAGCCGGTTCGTCGGGGAGGAGGGGGGCACGCGCGGGCCGGACGGGGTGGACGAGCACGCCCTCACCCCGGTCGAGGCCGGCGCGGCGGCCGCGCCGCACACCCTGGAGTGGATCATCGACCCGATCGACGGCACGGCGAACTTCGCCCACGGCTTCGCCATGTTCTCGATCTCCGTCGCCGCCGCCGTGGACGGCGTGGTGGTGGCCGGCGTCGTGCTGGACCCCGTGAACGGGCTGGAGTTCTCCGCGGACGACGACGGTGCCTACCTCAACGGGCAGCGGTTCGGGTCCCGGGGGGCCGGGGCTCCGGCGGCCGGCCCCGGTGGGCAGGACGCGGTCGCGCCGGTCGAGGCGCCCGCACCGGACGAGCATTCCCTGAACCTGGTGACGTCCTATCCCTCCGCCGAGGCCCTGGACGTCGACGGCCCGGTGGCGCTGGAGCGCTTCGGCCGGCTCGTGGACGCCTACGCCACCGTGCGGCGCACCGTCTCCGGCGCCCTGGAACTGGCCTACACGGCCATCGGCTGGGCGGACGTGACGCTGGGGGTGGACACCAATCCGTGGGACGTGGGCGTGGGCCAGCTCCTGGTGCGCCGGGCGGGCGGCCACTACCTGGCCCGCTTCTACGACACCGACGGACCGGAGCGGCGCGAACCCCACCTGGCACCGTGCTACGTGGCGGTGGCCCCCGGGCGGACGGCACCGACCGCGGTGCGCGTCCTGGAGGAGACGGTCACGGCCCGCCGGGCGGCCGGGCACCGGACGGCCGGCGTCCGGGGCTGACCGGGCATCCACCCCTTGATGCAGGACGGTCCGGCGTGCCTAGGGTGTGCCATGACCGTGAACAGGACGGGGACGACCGTCCTGGCCCGCGGCCGGCCGGAGAGTGACGGCGGCCCTAGCCGTGGAACCCCCTGCGCACGATAATGAAAGTGCTCGCTGACAGGGACCTTAAAGTCCCTCCGGACGACGCCGGGCGGGCGCTGACCCCGTGAGGGAAGAAGGAGACCGGGCCATGATGTTCGAACATGCCGACGACGAGCCGATCCTGGTGCTGGACGAGGATCAGTGCTGGAGGGTCCTGGAGAACACCCGGCACGGCCGGCTCGGGCTGCGGGTGAACGACGAACTCGACCTGGTCCCGGTGAATTTCGTGGCCCGGGACAAGCGGATCTACTTCCGGACGGCACCCGGCAACAAGCTGGCGGAGCTGACCATCAATCCCAAGGTCATCTTCGAGGCGGACGGCATCCTCTCGGACGAGGCCTGGTCGGTGCTGGCCCGCGGCCACGCCCGGGTGCTCGAGAAGGACGAGGAGATCGAATTTGCCGAGTCCCTGAGTATTGACCCCTGGGTCCCGACGTATAAGGATTTCTACGTAGAGGTCAACGTCAACCGGGTCACCGGTCGGCACTTCGTCTTCGGTGAGCATCCAGAGCGCTTCGAGTAGCAGCCGGATGGACACCAAAACACCTGACCCCCGGCAGCTGACGCGCTAGCCGGGGGTCAGGTGCGTCCGGGGCCCGGATCAGCCCCTCGCGTCCTCCACGTGGCTCGGCGCCCACATCCGCAGCCGGGTCTGGACCACGACGACGTTCGGCCCCTCCGCGGCCAGGGCGCGTTCCAGCGCGGGGCCCACCTCCTCCACCGCCACCTGCTCGGCCGGGATGCCGAAGGACCCGGCGAGGGCCACGAAGTCGGGACGGTCCAGTTCGGTGGCGGTCGCCTGGCCGAAGGTGTCCTCCATGTAGGCGCGCAGGATCCCGTACCCGCCGTCGTCCACGATCAGCCAGGTCACCGGCGCGTGGTGCTGGCGGGCCGCGGCCAGTTCGGCGATCGAGTACATGGCGGAACCGTCACCGGCCACCGCGAGCACCCGCGCGTCGGTCCCCCGCCTGCCCTGCCGCGCCAGGCCCATCGCCCCGCCGAACGCGGCGGGGAAGGCGTATCCCAGCCCGCCGGCACCCTGGGCCGAGTGGAACTGCCCGGACCTGGCGTCCCACACGTTCCAGGCCCAGTAGGCGGCGATGGTCATGTCCCAGTAGGTCTGCATGGCCTCGGGCACCGCGGCGCGGACATCCGCCATGAACCGTCGCTCCCGGTGCAGGTCCTGCCCGTTAAGTCGCTCCTGGACGCGGCGGTTGACCTCGGCCACCACCTGTGCGGCGCCGCGGCCGTGCCAGTCGGACCGGGCCCAGCCGCCGGGCGCGCCGGTCTCCTGGCCCCCCGCGGCCGCCGCCGACCGTTCCAGCGCCTGCGCGAGGGCCGCGAGCGCCTGGCCGGCGTCCGCCCGCACGCCGAGCGTGGGGAAGTTCGACTCGAGCACGCGCGGCTCGGCGTCGACCTGGATGAGCCGGCCGCGCGGTTCCAGGGTGAAGTAGTTGGAGGTGACCTCACCGAGGGACGAGCCGATCACGAGCAGCACCTCGGCGTCCTCGAGCACCTCGGTGACGTAGCGGTCCTCCACCCAGGAGCCCAGGGAGAGCGGATGGTCCACGGGGAAGGCCGAATTGCCGCCGGGGCTGCACACCACCGGGGCGTCCAGCAGCTCGGCCACGCGGCGCAGCTCGTGCAGCGCCCCGGGCCCGGACCGCCGCACTCCCCCGCCGGCCACGATCGCGGTGCGGGCCGAGGAGGCCAGCCAGCGCACCGACTCCGCCACCAGTTCCTCCCGCGGCGGGTGGTCATAGGGGACGGCGAGCGCGTCCTGCACCGGCGGGACCAGGACCTCGCCCAGCAGCACGTCCTGGGGCACCTCCACCCACACCGGTCCCTGCGGCACGGTGATCGCCTGGGCCCAGGCGTCCTGGATGGCCGAGGGGATGCCCGAGGCGTGGTGCACGGTGACCTG
>NZ_CALMQR010000004.1:0-17592 GCF_937871995.1 uncultured Citricoccus sp.
AGCCGGAAGGCGGCCGTGAACGCCGCCGTGCCGCTCAGCACGCCGGGCTCACGGGCCACCAGTCGCGCGGTCCCCGTGGCCGAGGCCGGCACCAGCACCTCCGAGGTGAGGTCGCCCCAGGGGGCGTCCTCCTCGAGGGCCGCGGCGACGATCCGCTCGACCTGGACTCGCCCGACCGGCTGGGACCAGGCGCTCATCGCGTCGCCCCCGTGGCCGGTCCCGCGGGTGAGGCGTCCGCACCGGCCGCGGCCCCGCCCGCGTCCGGACCGGCCGGCGTCGGGACCGGACGGGCGGCGGGGGCGACGGTGAGCATCCGCTCCAGGGCGACCCGCGCCGGGTCCGCGACGTCGGCGGGCACCTGGATGCGGTTGACCACCTCACCGGCGACCAGCGACTCGAGCACCCAGGCGAGGTAACCCGGGTGGATGCGGTACATGGTGGAGCAGGGGCAGATCACCGGGTCCAGGCAGAAGATGGTGTGCTGCGGGTACTGCGCGGCCAGGCGCTGGACGAGGTTGATCTCGGTGCCGATCGCGAAGGTGGAGCCGTCCGGGGCGGCCTGGATGGCCTTGACGATGAAGTCCGTGGAGCCGGCGGAGTCCGCGGCGTCGACCACCGGCATCGGGCACTCGGGGTGCACGACCACGTGGACGTCCGGGTGCTCGGCGCGGGCCCGGGCGATCTGGTCCACGGTGAAGCGCTTGTGCACCGAGCAGAAGCCGTGCCACAGCAGGACCTTGGCCTGCTGCAGCTCCTCCTCGGTGTTGCCGCCCAGCGGCTTGCGCGGGTTCCACAGCGGCATCCGGTCCAGGCCGATGCCCATGGCCTTGGCGGTGTTGCGGCCCAGGTGCTGGTCCGGGAAGAACAGCACCCGCTGGCCGCGCTCGAAGGCCCACTCCAGGACGGAGGAGGCGTTGGAGGAGGTGCAGACGATCCCTCCGTGCTCGCCCACGAAGCCCTTCAGGGCGGCCGAGCTGTTCATGTAGGTGACCGGGATGACCGGAGCGCGGCCCGCCTCGTCCGGCGCGGTGCCGTACACCTCCTCGAGCTGCTCCCAGCAGTCGGCGACGGAGTCCAGGTCGGCCATGTCCGCCATCGAGCAGCCCGCGGCGAGGTTCGGCAGGATGACCGCCTGGTCCTCGGTGGAGAGCAGGTCCGCGGTCTCGGCCATGAAGTGCACGCCGCAGAAGACGATGGCCTCGGCCTCCGGGCGGGTCCTGGCGGCCTTGGCGAGCTGGAAGGAGTCGCCCACGAAGTCCGCGTGGGCCACCACCTCGTCGCGCTGGTAGAAGTGGCCGAGCACCACGACCCTCTCGCCCAGGGTCTCCTTAGCCACGCGGATCCGCTCGTGGAGCTCCTCGTCGGAGGCGCGCTGGTACTCCTCCGGGAGCGCGCCCTGCCGGGGTGCACCGGCGGGGATCGCGTCCTGCTGCGAGGCGCCCGGTCCGTACCCGGGGGTGCCGGCGTCAAAGGTCCAGGGCCCGGCCGTCAGGTCCGGGGAGCAGGAGGAGCCACCCGTGGAACCGGTGGCGATGAGGTCCAGTGTGCGGTGCACGGAGGCGCCGCGCGGGGACAGGCCGGAACCGGAGCGGTCCGGCGGAGTGACTGCGGGGGAGTCGGCGGTGGTGGTCACGAGAGGGTCCTTGTCTGCTCGGTGGGGATGGGGTCGGTGCTGCCCGGGGTGAACTGCCGGTAGCGGTAGAGCCGGGGTGGCCGGTGCGGGGTGCCCGCCAGGCGCTCGCCGGTCTCGACGATGTCCGCCGAGGCGGTGATGGAGCGGCGGAAGTTCGCCGGGTCCAGGGGCTGGCCCCGGACGGCCTCGTGGACCGAGCGGAGCTGGGCCAGGGTGAAGGTCTCACCCAGGAAGGTGTGCGCGATCCGCGCGTACTCGACCTTGGTGCGCAGCCGCTGCAGGGCGTAGTCCACGATCGCGTTGTGGTCGAAGGCCAGGGCGGGGAGGTCATCGGCCGGGAACCACTGGACGTTGTTCCCCACGGCGGCGTCGGTCACCTCGTCCGAGCGCACCAGGGCCCAGTAGACGACGGAGATGACGCGGCCGGTGGGGGAGCGGTCCAGGGCGCCGAAGGTGTAGAGCTGCTCGAGGTAGCTGGGGCGCAGTCCGGTGGTCTCGGCCAGGGTCCGGGCGGCGGCGTCCTCGAGCGGCTCGGCGTCCGGCAGCCAGCCGCCGGGCAGGGCCCACTGGTCCAGGTGGGGCTCCCGGGTGCGGCGCACGAAGGGGGTCCACAGGGCCGGGGGGTCCCCGGCCTCGGAACGCAGCGCGAAGATGACGGTGGACACCGCCAACCGGGCTGTGTGCTGATCCACCCTGACTCCCGTCCTCCCACTTAGGGTCTGGATGACCCTAAGTTGACTGAGATCCATCTTACAGTCGGAGTGACCCGAAGGGGAGAGTGTTGCGGGCGGCCGGAGCGCGGGCCCGGGCCCGGCCTGGCGGGTCCCAGGCCTCGCGGGTCCCAGGACCTGCGCCCTGGCATGGAGCGGCAGTAGGGTGGGGCATCCGGTCACGCCCCCACGGAGGAAGTCATGACGCCGAAGAATCCCGCCGACCGCGTGAACATCCGCGTGATCGGCATCTGCATCGCCGCCGCCCTGGGTGGCTTCCTGTTCGGCTTCGACACCGCGGTGATCAACGGCGCCGTCGACGCCCTCGAGTCGGGCTTCGCACTCGGACCCGGGCTGACCGGCTTCGTCGTGTCCTCGGCCCTGATCGGCTGCGCCCTGGGTGCCTGGTTCGCCGGTCCCGTCGCCAACCGCTTCGGCCGGGTCCGGGTCATGCTGCTGGCGGCGGTGCTCTTCCTGGTCTCCGCGCTCGGCTCCGGGCTGGCCTTCGACGTGTGGAGCCTGATCATCTGGAGGGTCGTGGGCGGCCTGGGCGTGGGCGCCGCCTCCGTGATCGCCCCGGCCTACATCGCCGAGGTGAGCCCGGCCGGCGTCCGGGGCCGGCTGGGCTCCCTGCAGCAGCTGGCCATCGTGACCGGCATCTTCGTGGCGCTGCTGTCCGACGCCCTCTTCGCGAACCTGGCCGGGGGCGCGGCCGAGACGCTGTGGTGGGGACTGGAGGCCTGGCGCTGGATGTTCATGGCCGAGGCCGTGCCGGCGGTGCTCTACGGGGCGTTCGCGTTCCGCCTGCCCGAGTCACCCCGGTACCTGGTCGCCCGCGGTGACCTCGACCGTGCGGCCCAGGTCCTGTACGACTTCACCGGCATCGAACGGGTCAACCTCAAGATCGAGCAGATCAAGGACACCCTGGAGTCCGAGCGGCGGGAGTCCCTGCGCGACCTGCGCGGACCGGCGATGGGCCTGAGGCCGATCGTGTGGATCGGCATCGTCCTGTCCGTGTTCCAGCAGTTCGTGGGCATCAACGTGATCTTCTACTACTCGACCACGCTGTGGCGCTCCGTGGGCTTCGGGGAGTCCGACGCCCTGACGATCACGGTGATCACGTCGGTGACGAACATCGTGGTGACGATCGTGGCCATCCTGCTGGTGGACCGGGTGGGGCGGCGCCCCATGCTGCTCGTCGGGTCCCTGGGCATGGCGGCCTCACTGGGCCTGATGGCGGTGGCCTTCTCCTTCGCGCAGGTCGTCCAGGCCGCCGACGGCACCACGGCCGCAGAGCTGGGCCAGCCGTGGTCCACGGTGGCCCTGATCTCGGCCAACGCCTTCGTGGTCTTCTTCGGTGCCACGTGGGGGCCCCTGGTGTGGGTCCTGCTGGGGGAGATGTTCCCGAACCGGATTCGCGCCGGGGCGCTCGCCGTGGCCGCGGCGGCCCAGTGGGCCGCGAACTTCGCGGTCTCCACCACGTTCCCGTGGCTGGCCGAGATCGGGCTGACCGTGGCCTACGGGCTCTATGCGGTGATGGCGGTACTGTCCTTCCTCTTCGTCTGGCGCTTCGTCCCGGAGACGAAGGGCCGCGAGCTCGAGGACATGCAGGACACCGGCATCGTCCGGAAGTCCCGCAGGAGCACACCCGCGCGGTGAGGACCCGGCCGCGATTTCACGCACCCGTGTGAGGTGCATTACAGTTGTCTCCCGGAATCAGCCACTGAGCGGTCCGGGAGAGATCCCGCACCACCTAAGATGCGCGACGCCGAAGGAGCAAGCCCTCCCCGGGAATCTCTCAGGCCCCCGTACCGGATCGCTGGGCACCTCTGGAAAGCGTCGCCACACCCACGCGCGACCACCGACGGGGCAAGCGGCCGACCGGCTCCGGGCCGGCACGACGCGAAACTCTCAGGTCCATGGACAGAGCGGGGAGGACACGAGGGGACCACCGTCCCACGTCCACCTGAGGAGAACCCATGGAACCCAGCCGCCCCACCGGGCCCGTCGCCGTCGGGACCGAGGCCGGACCAGCCGGCCACGCCCCCGCCGCAGCCCCGACCCTCGAGAGCCCGGCACCCGGCCGTCCGGACGGCACGGCCGCCGCGCCGGGCTGGAACCGCTTCGACTCGAGCTGGACGATCGGCCTGTTCGGTACCGCCGTGGGCGCCGGCGTCCTGTTCCTGCCGATCAATGCCGGCCTGGGCGGGATGTGGCCGCTGATCATCGCCACGCTGATCATCGGGCCGATGACCTACTTCTCCCACCGGGCGCTGTCCCGCATGGTGGTCGCCTCGCCCCGGGCCGACCGTGACATCACCGGCGTGGTGCGGGACTACTTCGGCGAGGCCGCCGGACGCCTGGTCACCATCCTGTACTTCCTGGCGATCTTCCCGATCGTGCTCATCTACGGCGTCGGCATCACCAACACCGTGGACAGCCTCATGGTCAACCAGCTGGGCATGGACCCGTGGCCGCGCTGGTTGCTCTCCGGGGTGCTCGTGCTGCTGATGTCCGCCGTGATGGTGGCCGGCCAGCGCGTCATGCTGATCGTCACCCAGTGGCTGGTCTACCCGCTGATCGCGGTCCTGTTCTCCGTCACCCTGCTGCTCATCCCGTCCTGGTCCTTCGAGGGCTTCGGGGCCGTGCCCGCCGCCGGCGACTTCGCGATGTCCCTGTGGCTGATGATCCCCGTGCTGGTCTTCGCGTTCAACCACTCCCCGGCGATCTCGCAGTTCTCGGTGTCCCTGCGCCAGCGCTACGGGGCGGGCTCGGTGCAGAAGGCCTCCTCCGTCCTGCGCGTCACCTCCATCCTGCTGGTGGTCTTCACCATGGGCTTCGTCTGGTCCTGCGTGCTGGCCCTCGGCCCCGAGGGGTTGCAGGCCGCCAAGGACGCCAACCTGCCGGTGCTCTCCCACCTGGCCAACGTCATGGGCCTGCCGATCATCGCCTGGCTCGGGCCGGCGGTGGCTGTCACGGCCATCGGCTCGTCCTTCTTCGGCCACTGGCTCGGGGCGTTCGAGGGCGCGCAGGGCATCATGCGCGGGATGGTGGACCCGCAGTCCCGGCGCTTCTCCGACCGCGGACTGCGGATCGGGATCAGCGTGTTCCTCATCGCCAGCACCTGGATCGCCGGCGTGCTCAACCCGAGCATCCTGGGACTCATCGAATCACTGGCCGGGCCGGTCATCGCGGCCGTGCTCTACCTGATGCCGATGTACGCCATCCGGAAGGTCCCCGCCCTGGCGCCGTTCCGGGGCGCGATCTCGAACGTCTTCGTGGTCATCGCCGGCATCGTGGCGGTCGGGGGCATCCTGCTCAGCCTGTTCGGCTGACCGGGCCCGCCGCCGTCGGGTCACCGGTAAGGGCACCGTGCTGCGGGTGAGTAGACCCGTACTCCGGCTACACTCTTCGGGGCGCGGATGCGCCATCACGCCGCCCGCGCCACCGAAGAGGTCGTCCCCGCTGTGCTGTTGAATCCCGTCGTCGTGTCCGTGCTCGTGCTCGCCGCGCTGAGCCTGGCCCGCGTGAACGTCATCGTCGCCCTGCTCATCGCCACGCTCGTCGCGGGACTGCTCGCGGGGCTGACCCCCGATGAGACGGTGACCATCCTCGTCGACGGGCTCGGCGGCCAGGGGGAGACCGCCCTGAGCTATATCCTGCTCGGCATCCTGTCGGTCATGGTCGCCCGCTCCGGGATCACCGGGAAGCTGATCCGCCGGATCCTGCCGCTGATCTCCGGCCGGCGGGCGATGACCCTCTTCGGGATCGCCGGACTCGCCTGCCTGTCGCAGAACATCGTCCCGGTCCACATCGCCTTCATCCCGATCCTCATCCCGCCGCTGCTGAGCGTGTTCAACCGGATGAGGATGGACCGCCGGGCCGTCGCCACCGCGCTGACCTTCGGCCTGAAGGCCCCCTACATGCTGATCCCGCTGGGATTCGGCCTGATCTTCCAGAACATCATCCTCGACGAGATGGCCAAGTACGGCATGGACGTCGAGCTCGGGCAGATCTCCCTGGCCATGGCGATCCCGGTCGCCAGCATGGTCATCGGCCTGGTCATCGCGATCCTCTTCAGCTACCGCCGGGCGCGGGAGTACCGGGACGCCGCGCCGGACCTCACCGCCTTCGCGTTCGGTCCCTCGCACGACGGTGCGGAGGGCTCGGGTCATGAGTCAGGCTGGACACGCCAGCACGTCGTCGTGCTGATCGGGCTCGCGGTCACCCTCGTGCTCCAGATCGCGTTCGGCTCGCTTGTCATCGCCGCGCTCGGCGGCATCCTCGTGATCTTCGTCTTCCGCGGCGAGCGCTGGCGCACCTCCGACGAACTCGCCCACGGCGGCGTGACGATGATGGGCACGATCGCCTTCATCATGCTGGTGGCCTCGGGGTACTCGTCCGTGCTGTCCGAGACGGGCGCCGTGGACGAGCTCGTGACGTCCGCGACCGGCTGGATCGGGGACAGCAGGCTGCTGGCGGCGGTGGTCATGATGGTCGTCGGACTGCTGGTGACCATGGGCATCGGCTCGTCCTTCGGCACCGTCCCGATCCTGGCGGCGATCTTCGTGCCGCTGTGCGCCGCCGTCGGGTTCAGCCCGCTCGCCACCGCCGCCCTGGTGGGGGCGGCCGGAGCCATCGGCGACGCCGGCTCGCCCGCCTCGGACAGCACCCTCGGCCCGACCTCGGGGCTGAACGTGGACGGCCAGCACCACCACATCTGGGACACCTGCGTGCCCACGTTCCTGCACTTCAACATCCCGCTGTTCTTCGGCGGGATCATCGCCGCCCTGGTCCTGTAGGCGCCGACGAACGGCCGGCGAGGGGCGGGTGGAGGATCCGTCCGCGTCCAGGGGACACGTCCGTGCGGGTCCGCAGGGGGCGATGTCCTCCGGGCCATGACGGGCGGCGGGCAGGGGCGTCAGCGCACCTCGAAGCGCCCGGGGAGGCCGGACGGCGGGGCCTGCAGGCGGTCGACGCGTACCGCCTCGACCTCCGCGGCACCGGGTCCGGACCGGCACCACCCGACCATGGCCTCCACCGCCGCGGCGGGACCGGCGAAGAGCGCCTCGACCCGGCCGTCGTCGAGGTTGCGGACCCAGCCGGTCACCCCCGCCGACGCCGCGGCCCGCCGGCAGGTGGCGCGGAAGCCCACGCCCTGCACGGTGCCGGACACCAGCACGTGTACCGCCTCCATGCGTCCTCCCGCCACCTCGGCGCTCCTGTCGGGTTCCAGCCTACGAAGGGGACCGGGCCCGGCGCGAGGGTGCGGTGTCCGCCGCGGCCGACGTCCTCGGGGGCATGCACCACCGTGACCCGACTCACGCACCACCAGCGCGCTCTGGGCTCATGACCAGCCGGCGGTCAGGATCGGTTGAGAGGGTCTTCGGATGCGTTCTGTCCGCTCTGCACTGTCCACCACCACCGGGAAGGTCCTGGGTTTCCTCGGCGCCAGCGTCCTGGCCGGGATCCTCGTGGCCGGGCTGGCCCTGCCCCTGGCCGCGACCGGCGGCGCCACCGTGGCCACCGGTTCCGAGCTGCTCGACGAGTTCCCCACAGCGCTGCGCGAGGAGCCGATCAGCGTTCCGTCCCGGGTGCTGGCCTCGGACGGCACCGAGCTGGCCACCTTCTACGCGGAGAACCGCAAGCCGGTGGGCCTGGACCAGATCAGCCCGAACATGCAGGAGGCGATCGTCGCGATCGAGGACGAGCGGTTCTACGAGCACGGCGGCGTGGACCCGCAGGGCATCGGCCGTGCGCTCGTGAACAACGCCTCCACTGACTCCGAGCAGGGGGCCTCGACCATCACCCAGCAGTACGTCAACAACATGCTCATCAACGCGGACATGCTCAGCGGCAAGGAGAAGCTGACGATCTCCGGGACCAAGACGTACATGGACAAGCTGCGCGAGATGAAGCTCGCCGTCTCGGTGGAGCAGGAGATGACGAAGGACGAGATCCTCGAGGGCTACCTGAACATCGTGCTGCTCGGGGGGCGCACCTACGGGGTGGAGGCCGCGGCGCAGTACTACTGGGGCGTGCCGGCCTCCGAGCTGACGATCGCCCAGTCGGCCACCCTCGCCGGGCTGGTGAAGTCCCCGAACGGCTACAACCCGCAGACCCGTCCGGAGGCCGCTGTGGAGCGGCGCAACGTGGTGCTGGACTCGATGCTGGCCCAGGGCTTCATCACGGACGCCGAACACGCCGAGGCCACGGCCAGCGACCTGGGCCTGGACGTCCACCCCGAGCAGGCCGGCTGCATCTCCTCCTCCGCCGCTCCGTACTTCTGCGACTTCGTCCAGCACGAGGTCCGCTCCAACGAGGCCTTCGGGCCGGATCCGGAGTCCCGCGAGCAGCTGCTGCACCGCGGTGGGCTCGAGATCACCACCACCCTGGACCCGAAGCTCCAGCAGCAGGCCCAGGCCTCGGTCGAGGAGACCGTCCCGGCCACGGACTCCTCGGGCGCCGGGTCCGCCCTCGTCTCGGTCGAGCCGGGCACCGGCAACGTCCGGGCGATGGCCCAGAACACGCGGTACTCACCCGAGGAGGGCCGGGGCAACACCGTGCTGAACTTCAACGTGGACGCCGCCCAGGGCGGGGGCAACGGCTTCCAGGGCGGGTCCTCGCTCAAGCCCTACGTGGCCGCGGCGTGGCTGGAGGACGGCCGGTCCATGGCGGACCTCGTGGACGCCTCCCAGGACCACTGGCGCCAGGGCGAGCAGTTCCGCGCCTCCTGCCAGCCCGGCGGATCGGTGTCCATCCCGGACGAGGGCGGATGGAAGGTCAACAACGTCATCGACGACATGAAGCGCCCGATGACGGCCGACTTCGGCCTGTACTGGTCCATCAACACCGTCATGGTGAACATGGCCCAGGAACTGGACCTGTGTGACATCACCGACGTGGCCACCCGGCTCGGCGTGCACCGCGCGGACGACGGCCAGCCGCTGAACCCGGGCAACCCGTCCTTCATCCTCGGTTCGGAGGAGTTCGCCCCCATGACCCAGGCCGCGGCCTACGCCGCCTTCGCGGACGACGGCCGGTACTGCCGTCCCCGCGCGATCGAGTCCGTCACGGACTCGACCGGCAAGCGGTACGACGTCGGCGGCCCGGACTGCCAGCAGGCACTCGATCCCGAGGTGGTGGCCCAGCTGAACGAGACGCTGACCCAGATCGGCCGGCGCAACGCGGAGGAGGCCGGCGTGGACCCGGGGGTGCCGATGGGCGGCAAGACCGGCACCAACAATTCCCAGTCCTCCACCTGGTACATCGGCTACACGTCCGGGCTGTCCACGGCCAGCTGGGTGGGGCGGTACACGGACCTGAAGACCCTGGCCGGAACCCGGGTCAACGGGCAGGAGCACGAGCACTTCTGGGGCAGCACCCTGGCCGGGCCGCAGTGGATGGACTTCATGGAACAGGCGTCCGGCAGCGTCGAGGCCGAGCCGTTCCGCACCCCGACGGACTCCCCGTTCCCGGACGCCGGTTCCACCGAGCGCTACCGGATGGGCGGGAACGGGACCGGCTGACTAGCATCGGGGCCATGGGCACCGTGACGAGACCTGCGCGGCGCCCACCCCTGTCCTCCTCGCTGCGCCGGTTCACGCCCGAGCGGCTCTCCCCGGGATACTTCGCCTTCGTGATGGGCACGGGCATCCTGTCCATCGGCGCGGCGCAGCGGGGCTGGGACCGGTTCTCTGCCGCGCTGATCGTATTGGCCGCCGTCGGCTACGCCGTGCTGGTGGTGCTCAACGGCTGGCGGCTGCTGGCGTATCGCGGTGCCTACGCGGCCGACTTCCACGACTCCGCGAGGGCGTTCCTCGTGTTCACCTTCGTGGCGGCCACGGACGTGCTGGCAGCCTCGCTGGCCGGCACCGGCATCATCGGGCCCGCCGCGGCGCTGCTCGTGGTCGGGTCGGTGAGCTGGCTGCTGCTGGGCTATGCCGTGCCGTGGGCCGCGGTGCTGGGCCGGTCCGAGCGGCCGGTGACCGCCGCCGCCAACGGCACCTGGTTCATCTGGGTGGTCGCCGCGCAGTCGGTGGCCGTGGTGGCGGCCACCCTGGAGCCCGAGCTGGCGGAGCTGCGCCAGGGGCTGGCCATGCTGGCCGTCTTCGCCTGGTCGGTCGGGCTGGTGCTGTACGTGGCCGTGGCCATCCTGGTGGTCTACCGGATGCTGGCCTACCCGCTGGAGCCCGAGCAGTTCCAGCCGCCCTACTGGGTCTCCATGGGCGCGATCGCCATCACCATCGTGGCCGGGGCGCGGATCGTGGAGATGGAGAGCACCCCGATGGTGGACGCCGTCCGCGGCCTCGTGGCGGGGGCCGCGGTCGTGCTCTGGTGCTTCGCCACGTGGCTGATCCCGGTGCTCTTCGCCGCCGGTGTCTGGCGGCACGTGCTGAAGAAGGTCCCCCTGCGGTACACCCCGACGCTGTGGAGCATCGTCTTCCCGCTGGGCATGTACGCCGTGGCCGGGATGTACCTGGGCCGGGCGGACCAGCTGCCGATCGTGGCCCGGGTCGGGGAACTGTGGGTCTGGGTGGCCCTGGCGGCCTGGGCGGCCACGACGCTGGCCATGGTCGGGTCCTGGGTCCGCGTCGTCCGCGGTGCCCGCCGCGAGGTCACCCGGTGACCGGGCTGTGGGGCAGCGGCCCGCTCGCCCTCGCGGGGGAGCGGACCGGTCAGCTGCAGGTGATCGCCGGGCCGATGTTCGCCGGCAAGTCCGAGGAACTGATGCGCCGGGTCCGCCGCGCATGGCTGGCCGGACTGTCCGTGGAGGTGGTCAACCACGCCCTGGACGTGCGGCACGGCTCGCGGGACGTGGCCTCCCACGCCGGGCAGCGCATCCCGGCCCGGTCCGTGCCCGACGCCGCCGGGCTGGCCGGTCTCGTGGCGGGCCAGGACCTGGACCTGCTGGCGATCGACGAGGCCCAGTTCTTCGGATCCGACCTGGTCCCGGTGGTCACTCGGCTGGCCGGGGAGGGGCTCACGGTCGTGGTCTCCGGGCTGTGCGTGACCTTCGACGGCCTGCCGTTCGAACCGCTGCCGGCGCTCATGGCCCTGGCGGAGGAGGTGGTCAAGCTGACCGCCGTCTGCTCGGTGTGCGGCCGGGACGCCGCCTTCCACGTGCGGGTCGTTCCCAGCGGGACGCCGTCGACGGCCGGCGGGGCCGCCCGGGCCGAGCACGTGGGCGGCACGGAGACCTACCAGGCCCGGTGCCGCGCCCACACCTGACCCGGGTGGAACGGTCCTAGCCCGCCTCGGCGTAGGACTCCACCGCGGCGACCGTGAGCGGGAACTCCACCGGTGCCGCCCCGAACAGCAGCCGGCCGGCGGTGGCGGCCGCCTCGGTGACGATCTGTCCGACGGCGGGGGCCTCCTCGGCGGGCCCGTGCAGCACCACCTCGTCGTGGACGAAGAACACCAGCCGGGTCCGCAGCCCCCGCGGATGGTCCCGGTGGCCCGCGCGCAACCGGCGCCGGATCTCGCCCATCCAGCACAGGGCCCACTCGGCCGCCGTGCCCTGGACCACGAAGTTGCGGGTGAACCGGCCGGCCGCCGCGCGCATCGACCGGGACCGGGACTCGGCCTCGGCCGTGCCGACGTCCCGGACGCCGGCCAGCCAGTCCGGCCCCACCACCGGGGAGGTCCGGCCCAGCCAGGTGGTCACCTGGCCGCCCTCCTCGCCGCGGCGGGCGGCGCGCTCGAGCAGCCCGATGGCCTCGGGGTACAGGCGGCGCAGGTGCGGCATCAGCACGGCCGAGTCACCCGTCGTGGCCCCGTACATGGCACCGAGCAGCGCGATCTTCGCCCGGGTCCGGTCGCCGATCCCGGACCCGGCCCGCCGGCCCTGTTCCGCCACCGCCAGGTACAGGTCGTGCCCGGAGCCGGCGGCGGCCAGGGCCCGGTCCTGTGACATGGCCGCCAGGATGCGCGGCTCCACCTGGGAGGCATCGGCCACGGTGAGCAGCCATCCGGGGTCCGCCCGCACGGCATCCCGCACGGCCGCGGGGACCTGCATGGCCCCGCCACCGTGGGCGGCCCAGCGCCCGGTCACCACGCCGCCCACCGCGTACGCGGCGTGGAAGCGGCCGTCCCGGACCCACTCGTCCAGCCAGTGCCAGCCGTTGGCCGTCCACAGCCGGTACAGGTGCTTGTACTCCAGCACGGGTGCCACCAGCTCCGTGCGGCGTGGCGAGTCCGCACCGCCGCCACGGGCCCATTCCTTCAGCTCCCAGGCCCGGGTGGAGGACACCCGCACCCCGGCCGCCGTGAGTCCCCGCAGCAGGTCCTGGGGAGAATCGGGATTGAGGCCGGGGACGCCGAGGCCGGCGGCGATGCGCTGGGCCAGCTCCTGCAGCAGCCGCGGCCGTTCGCCCTCCCGGGGGCGGGGCCCGAGCCGGCGCCGCAGCATCTCCTCGTGGACGTCCCGGCGCCAGGGCAGTCCGTCCTGCAGCATCTCCGCCGCGACCAGCGCACCCTGGGATTCCGCGGCCAGCAGCAGCATCAGGCGCTGCGGATGCCGGGCGCCGGCGACGGCGGCCAGCTGGGTGGCCAGTTCCCGCGCCAGCTCGGTGGCCCCGGGGCTGCTGTCCCGTCCGGCACCCGCGGCCGGCAGGTCGAAGAACGCCTCCTGGTCCGGCGGCCCCGGCCGCGGCGCCTCCCCGTAGGGCTCCGGGTCCCGGACGGGCACGACGGCGGCGGGGGAGTACCGCACGCCGGTCGCCTCGAGCGTGGCCGCACCGAGGAGGATGCGCTGGGCGAGGCCGAGGTCCCAGCACCGGCCGAGCTCGATGCCGGCCCTCAGCAGCGGCGGGGACCCGGTGGCCACGGAGGCGAACACCCAGCGGATGGACGCGGGGTCCGTCCCGAGGCGCTCCGGCAGGGCACGGACGAGGCCGGGCAGCTGGTCCGGGCCGGCCGTGGGTCCCGGCGCGATCCGGTCACCGTCGACCAGGACCGCCTCCCATGATCCCGGGGTGCCGGAGCCGCCGCGTGCCGGCACGGGAGCGGACCGGGCGGACGACCCGGCAGGCGGCGCCGACGACCCGGCGGACGGGCCCGCTGAGGCCGCGGCGGCCGGACCGAGGACGATGTGCATGCCCCCAGTCAACCGGACGCCGCGACCGCCCCGGTACTTTCGCCCTGCCCCCGGCTGGGATAGGTTGGTCCCATGGCACGGTTCAGCTTCCTGGAATGGCCGGTCATCCGGCAGTTCCGCACGGACGACTCCTCCGGTCGAAGCTCTGCCGTGACCTCTCCGACCACGCGTTCCATCGTCCCGCGCACCACCACCGCGGACCGCTCCGTGCAGAGCGTGTGCCCGTACTGCGCGGTGGGCTGCGGGCAGAAGGTCTTCGTCACGGACGAGAGGGTCGTGCAGATCGAGGGGGACCCGGACTCACCGATCTCCCGCGGTCGGCTGTGCCCCAAGGGGTCGGCGAGCGAACAGCTCGTCAACGCCTCCAACCGCCAGACGAAGGTCCTCTACCGGGCGCCGCGGGCCACCGAGTGGCAGGAGATGGACCTCGAGACCGCCACCGAGATGGTGGTGGACCGGTTCCTGGAGTCCCGCCGCAACGGCTGGCAGGACCTGGACGAGCAGGGCCGCCGGCTGGCCCGCACCATGGGGATCGCCTCCCTGGGCGGGGCCACGCTGGACAATGAGGAGAACTACCTCATCAAGAAGCTGTTCACGGCGGCCGGCGCGATCCAGATCGAGAACCAGGCCCGTATTTGACACTCCGCCACGGTTCCCGGTCTGGGGACCTCCTTCGGGCGCGGCGGCGCCACCCAATCGCTGCAGGACATGGCCAACGCTGACTGCATTGTCATCCAGGGCTCGAACATGGCCGAGGCCCACCCCGTGGGCTTCCAGTGGGTGACCGAGGCCAAGGCGCGCGGCGCCAAGGTCTTCCACGTGGACCCGCGCTTCTCGCGCACCTCGGCGGTGGCGGACAGGCACGTGCCGATCCGTGCCGGTTCGGACATCGTGCTGCTGGGCGCGTTGATCAACTACGTCCTGACCCACGAGAAGTGGTTCAGGGAATACGTGGTGGCCTATACGAACGCCGCGACGATCGTGAACGAGGACTTCCGGGACGCCGAGGACCTGGACGGGCTGTTCTCCGGGTACGACGAGGAGTCCGGCGGCTACGACATGGAGTCCTGGGCCTACGAACCGGAGCCCGGCAGCGGTTCCGGGGGAGCCGGCGTCGGGGACGGGACCGCGGGGGACAGCGCCCGGGAGGACGGGGCGGAGGCCTCCACGGAGGCGGCCGGCCAGCAGTACGGTTCCGGTGGCCCGGACATCGAGACGCACGTGCCGCGCCGGGACGAGACGCTGCAGCACCCGCGCACCGTCTTCCAGATCCTGAAGCGCCACTACGCGCGCTACACCCCGGAGATGGTGCGGGACGCCTGCGGGATCTCGGTGGCGGACTTCGAGGAGCTGGCCCGGACGATCACCGAGAACTCCGGCCGCGAGCGCACCACCTGCTTCGCCTACGCCGTGGGCTGGACGCAGCACACGGTCGGCGCCCAGTACATCCGCACGGCCACCATCCTGCAGTTGCTGCTGGGCAACATGGGACGCCCGGGCGGGGGCATCATGGCCCTGCGCGGCCACGCGTCCATCCAGGGTTGCACGGACATCCCCACCCTGTTCAACCTGCTGCCCGGGTACCTGCCGATGCCCACCGTGGAGAAGCAGGACCTGGGCACCTACATAGAGTCGATTGCCTCCAAGACGCAGAAGGGCTACTGGGCCGAGGCCGACGCCTACACCGTCAGCCTGCTCAAGGCCTGGTGGGGGGACGCCGCCCACGCGGGCAACGACTACGCCTACGACTACATCCCCCGCCTCACCGGTCCCCACGGCACCTACCAGACCGTGGAGGGGATGATCGCCGGGGACGTCGAGGGCTACTTCCTGCTCGGGCAGAACCCGGCGGTCGGCTCCGCCAACGGCCGCATGCAGCGGATGGGCATGTCCCACCTGAAGTGGCTCGTGGTCCGGGACTTCCAGCTCATCGAGTCCGCCACCTGGTGGAAGGACGGTCCGGAGATCGCCACCGGCGAGCTGCGCACCGAGGATATCGAGACCGAGGTGTTCTTCTTCCCGGCGGCCAACCACGTGGAGAAGGCCGGCACCTTCACCCAGACCCAGCGCCTGGTGCAGTGGCGCCACCAGGCCGTGGCCCCGCCGGGTGACGCCCAGTCCGAGCTGCAGTTCTTCCACGAGATCGGCAAGCGGATCCGGGCCCGGCTGGCGGACTCCACCGACCCCCGTGACCGCCCGCTGCTGGACCTGACGTGGGACTACCCGGAGGACGAACACGGGGAGCCCGACGGTGAGGCCATCCTGCAGGAGATCAACGGCCATCAGCTCACCGGGCCCGATGCCGGCACGCTGCTCTCCAGCTACACCCAGATGAGGGCGGACGGTTCCACGGCCGGTGGTTGCTGGATCTACACCGGCGTCTTCGCGGACGGGATCAACCACGCCGCCGACCGCACTCCCGGCGGTGGCGACGGTCCCCAGACCGAGGAATGGGGCTGGGCCTGGCCGTCGAACCGGCGGATCCTGTACAACCGGGCTTCGGCGGACCCGCAGGGCCGGCCCTGGAGCGAGCGCAAGAAGCTCGTCTGGTGGGACGAGGACCAGGGCAAGTGGGTGGGCAACGACATCCCGGACTTCCCGGTGGACCGTGCGCCCGGCAGCACCCCGGACCCCTCACTGGGCGGTGCGGCCGCGCTGGCCGGGGACGACCCGTTCATCATGCAGGCCGATGGCAAGGGCTGGCTCTTCGCCCCCAAGGGGATGGTGGACGGTCCGCTGCCGACCCACTACGAGCCGCAGGAGTCCCCGGTGCGCAACCCGCTGTACCGGCAGCAGCACAACCCCACCCGGGTCACCCTGCCCCGCAAGGACAACCTCAGCGCGCCCGAACCGGGCGCCCCGGGATCGGACGTGTACCCCTTCGTGTTCACCACCTACCGGTTGACCGAGCACCACACCGCGGGCGGGATGAGCCGGTGGCTGCCGTACCTGGCCGAGCTGCAGCCCGAGATGTTCTGCGAGGTCTCCCCGGAACTGGCCGCCGAGCGCGGACTGGAACCCTACGGCTGGGCCACGCTGGTCTCCCCACGGGCGGCGATCGAGGCGAAGGTCCTGGTCACCGAGCGCATGAGGCCGCTGCGGGTGGGTGGACAGACGGTGCACCAGATCGGACTGCCCTACCACTGGGGCGTCGGCAATGACGCGGTCGTCACGGGGGACTCCGCCAATGACCTGCTGGGCATCACCCTGGACCCCAACGTGCTGATCCAGGGCTCCAAGGTCGGCGCCGTGGACATCCGGCCGGGACGGCGTCCCCAGGGCAGGCAGCTGTTGCGGCTGGTGGAGGACTACCAGCGCAGGGCGCACCTGACCGTGGAGTCCGGCAACGAAGGTGTCACCGGCAGCCACGAGGAGGCCGGCGCCGAGGAGGCCACCGACCGGTCCGAGCGGCTGGACCACCAATCGACGGACCAGCCAGGAGCGGAGGAGTAGATGCAGCGACTGACCGCACCGGACGCCGCCGCCGTGGGGGACAACCCCACGGCGGACGCCCACTACGAACACCCCCACGCCCGTAAGGGCTTCTTCACGGACACCTCGATCTGCATCGGCTGCAAGGCCTGCGAGGTGGCCTGCAAGGAGTGGAACCGCAACCCGGTGGACTCCGACTACGAGCTGTCCAACTCCTCCTTCGACAACTCCGAGGGCCTCAGTGCGGACACCTGGCGCCACGTCGCGTTCATCGAGCAGGACCGCAGTCGCATCGAGGCGGCCCGCGAGTCCGGGCGCGCACTCGTGAGCCTGGGCATGCCCCGGCTGCGCCCCGCGAGCGTGCCCACCACCGCGGGGGAGGCGATCACCACCGCCGTCACCGGGGGGATGACCGGTCCGCTGTCCGAGGTCGCCGGGCGGCCGCCCTCGGGCCTTCCCCCGGCCCCCGACCTGGGGGAGCTGGACGTGCTGTCCTCGCTGGGCGGTGGGCCCACCCGGCCCGAGGACGCGCGTGCCGTGGACACGACCCCGCCGGACACCCCCGAGTTCCGCTGGCTGATGTCCTCGGACGTCTGCAAGCACTGCACCAACGCCGGCTGCCTGGACGTGTGCCCCACCGGAGCGCTGTTCCGCACCGAGCACGGGACCGTGGTGGTCCAGGACGATGTCTGCAACGGCTGCGGCACGTGCGTGGCCGG
>NZ_CALMQR010000005.1:0-6513 GCF_937871995.1 uncultured Citricoccus sp.
GGGCTGAGCCAATGCAGGTCGTTGCCGTGCGCCTCACTGCCGAGGAAATTGCGGCACTGGATGAGCGGGGCGCGCGAGAGCACCTGTCACGCTCGGAGACAATCCGCCGCGCCCTGACTGACTTTGTAGCGTGAAAGTCCACGCCAGCGCACTCAAGCACGGAGTACTCCCCGAGGACGCGGTCCAGGCAGCCGACTGGTTCCAGTGGATAGAACCCCTTAGAGGGAGATGACTGGCCGCATCGTGAGTTACGGCTCGGCTTCGACACCGGGGCCCGCTTGCTTAAGACCGTTGAACTGGTCTTTGAAAGTGGCGAGCAGATGGTGAGCCATGTCATGCCATGCCCGCCAGGAGGCAATATTGGGACCTGCTCCCCTAATCCCAGCCTCCTTCCTGCCGCGATGCGGCTGCATGTGCCGCCGGGGCCGCTGGTGGCGTGGCGTCGGCTGTCCAGCGTGAATGCATGACGCTGGCCAGCCGACGCCAACCATGCTTCACCGATGCGATGTTGACTCCGCGAGGTGGGTCTCGGCCGCGGCGCGTTGGCGTTCGATGGCGCGGTAGACCGTCGAGCGGCCGACGTCGAAGAGTTCGCCGACCTCGAGGATGCTGTACTGGCCGCTGTGGACCAATGAGACCAGATGCGCCTCCTGGCGACGGTTGAGCTTGGGCTGCTTGCTGCGCAGACGGCCCTTGTCCCGGGCGATCTTCATCCCCTCGCGGGTGCGCAGCCGGATCAGGTCGGACTCGAACTCCGCGACCATGGCCAGGACGTTGAACAGCAATCGCCCGATGGCGTCGGTGGGGTCGTAGACCGACCCGCCCAGCGACAGGCTGATCTGCCGGGCCGTTAGCTCGTCGGCGATCGCCCGGGCATCGGGCACCGACCTGGCGAGGCGATCGAGCTTGGTCACTACCAGGGTGTCGCCGGCCCGGCCGGCAGCCAGTGCTTCGCGCAGACCGGGGCGTTCGCGGTTCGTGCCGGTCAGGCCGTGGTCGACGTAGACCCGCTCGGGCTCGACGCCCAGGCCGAGCAGGGCGTCGCGTTGGGCGGTCAGGTCTTGCTGGTCGGTGGAGCAGCGGGCATATCCGATAAGCAGTGCGCTCATGGCGCACCTCCAAAAGGTTGGCTCGGCCCAGCCCGGGATGGCTGGACTCGAGTGTCGAGCAGCGCTCGATCCTGCCACCAAGCGCCTTCCATCACGGGCTCTGCAAGACCCAGCGATCCATCGTCTAGGAGGACCCACGTCTGGGCACGAATCACCGCACCTTCAGTCCTTCGGTGGTCTCAACGACCGGATGCCGTAGGCCGTTCCCCCACGACGGAGATCGGTCGGGCTATCGCACCAGCAAGTTCTCGTGGACCTGACCCCACCCGTCATCAGTGAGCTTGGTGACGTCAACCCCGTCGCGGACCACCCTGGCCTCGGTGCTCTCCATCTCGAGCGTCGCCAGCTGGGTGGCGACGTTCGAGTGGCCACTACAGGCGGACGATTCCGCTTCCATGGCCACAATGCACACGCCGCTTGCGATGCCAGGGTCGACGGGCTTGGCGAGGAAGTATGAGATGAGATGCCGATACCGGCCGCTGCCAGAGCCTTGCGTTGCATCGGGGCTCCTGACCATGGACGTTGGGGTATCTGCCACCCTAGTCAGACGCGAGTGAACCATGTCATGGTCAGGCGATTTCGTTTGGGTAACCGGGGGTCGTGCGCCTGGTCCATACTGCGACATCGATCGGTACGACAGGGGGCCGTGTCACCGATCAACTCTGAACGAATGTCGTCACTGCCCTTCGAAACTGCGGCATAGTCAGCGACTGGCCAGCCTGCGCCGCGAGGGTGGCCCCCGGGTGGAATGGCCGGTGAGGTGTTCACCGCCGAGTCGCGCGGGGTGCTGGGCGGAGATAGTCCGTGAGGAACCCGCCCAGCAGCCCTGCCGCCACGAGCACCAGGGCCGGCCACAGGATCAGCGGTCCCGTGATGACGGTGACGTCGAAACCGACCAACGGCTTAAGCACCAGGGCGGTCACCACGTAGGCAATCGCCAGCAGGACCGTGACAGCAATCACGCGCTGGCCTTGGCTGCGCCGCTTCACTGCGGGGAAACTCGCTGCGTACTCTTGGGCGGTGCCGAACTCGGCCTCGGGCGACGAGTCATCGGATGCCGTGTGGGCACGCACCTCTTCGATCGCCTCGGCCACTTGGGCTTCCGGAACTCCGCGCAGGCGCAGGTTGAAAGCCAAATCACGTTCGTAGGTCATGAAACGTCCTGTCAGTTGGTGCGGAGAGTTGCCAGCATCTGGCTCATGTGGTCCCACGCGGCGTGGGCCCGTCCGAGTTCGTTAACTCCGAGCGGTGTCAACTCGAACACCTTGCGGCCCGGTCCGGTCTTATCGTGCTCCCACCGGTGCTCCACCAGGCCTTGGCCCTCGAGGCGTCGAAGCAGTGGATACAGGGTGCCTCCCTGGACCCGGGGAAAGCCACTGCCGCGCAGGACCTCGACCAGGGCGTACCCGTGCTGCGGTCCGGCGCTAAGCAGAGCGAGTACGGCCTGAGGGAGTGCGGCCCGGGTGATTTCCGTGGACCAGTCGATCGAGGCCATGTTAGATAGTAACGCTATCTAGATGGTCGCACCGCTTCACGTACCGATTAGACATCTTCTGCCAACATTGACGCGGGAGGCCGCCCCGTCTCCGACGAAGGATCCCCCGTGTGGGAAGCTGGCGATGCTCTCTATGGCGCGCCTGGTGTAGGACGCGCCTTGGTCTGGTGGCAGGATGCAGAGTGATCAGGGAGCGGCTTTCGGTGGGCACGGAAACAGCCTGCATAGGGACCGCAGAAGCAACTGGCGGGCAGTCGCAAGGCTGTGGCCCCTGTGAGCGGCTCCGTCGAGACGGGGCTGCAGGTGGCTCAGAATCTCGTCATGAGTGCGCCACGAGCGTCTGACACGGCAGGATGCGCCTTGGGGGTCATGTCGCCGGGTACATTCGGTGCACACCACGGTTTCGAGGCGCCCTGTTCTCGACCACTGATTTGGCCGCTAAAGAGTGGCCGTGACGCACGAGGGAAGACATGAGTGCTGCACCGACCATCACCGAGATCGATGGCGTGGAGGTCCACTGGCGCGCTTTGCCGGGGCGCCTGCGGGCGGACCTGATCTTCCGTGCGGGTGCGGTGGACGAGGCCTTCCACACTCTGGGTACGGGACACCTCGTGGAGCACCTGGCCTTCGCCGAGGTAGAGGACCTGGACCCAGACGTGAACGGCTGTTCCGGAATGCTCACCACCACCTTCCAAGTGGAAGGGACGCCGGAGAAGGTGGCCCATCAACTCCGGTCTCTGTGCCGGGCGATCTCCGACCTGGCCGACGGTTCCCTGCCCGCAGCCCGGATCGAGCACGAGAAGAGGATCCTCGCGGCCGAGGGCGACGTCTCGGCGCTTGGGGAACCGGCCGTGGCCGAGGCACTGACGGTCCGTTACGGACTGCGCGGACCGGGTCTGGCCGGGGTGTCGTCGCGGTTCATCGAGAAGCTGACCGATGCCGAGATCCGTTCCTTCACTCGTGAGTACTTCACCCGCGGCAACGCCTTGCTGGTACTCAGCGGTGACCCCCCGGCCGGTTTGCAGCTTCCCTTGCCCGAGGGTGCCCGTCGCTCCGTGCCGGAGTTCGATCCCGTCCCATTGGTCTTGCCCGGGGAGTACACCACCGGCGGTGAGGACCTGGTGTTGTCCTTCCAGGTGCCAGGAATGTCCGCCGCGGCAGACCCGGTGGCTCGGCTGGTGCTCGGGACGCTACGCCGCCGGACCTTCCGACGGCTGCGCCGGGACGCTGGGGTGGTCTACGACATCGAGGCCGGCCAGGCACTGCAGCCACAGTCCGGGGTGGCGGTGGTCATCGTTCGGGTCGCGAAGACCTCCCTGCCTCAGGCGGCCGAGGGGATTCTGGGTATCCTGCGCGAACTGCGGGACCACGGCGTGACGGACGCCGACCGGGAGGCGGCCTACCAGGAGGTCCAGGACCAACTCGAGGACCCGCACCACGAGACCGTCGAGCTCTTCGACGCCGCCGAGGCAGGCTTCCTGCAGGCGCCGCAACCTTCCCTGCAGGACCTGGGTGCAGCTGTGCGCGCGATCACCAAGGAGGACGTGCGAGCCTGGCTGGCCGGGCTGGATTCGACCCTGGCCGTCGGGGTACCGGCCATAGACCTCGACGACGAGCCCGAGCCGGGCACCTCGGGTCTGGTCGCAACGGTGATGGGCCCCCTACCGGGCCCGGAGGTCACCGGGACGGTCTACCCCGTCAAGATGTTCGCGCGACTGGCTGGGGTGCCCAAGGGACTCAAGCTGGTCGTGGGTGAGAGTGGCGTGTTGGTCACGGACGGCCAATTTCGGCGGTCCCTGGCCTGGGACCAGGTCGCCGCGGTGGAACAGGACGCCTCGGATCCGGACGACGTCCAGACCACCGTCGTCGGCGTCAACGGCGAGGTCATCGAGGTCCCGACGGCCGTGCTGAAGGGCGGGGACCGCGCCGTAGACCAGATCTGCCAGCACGTCCCGCAACGACGGCAAATCACCACACACCTTCGCGATGACCGTGCCGAGCATCGAGAACAGGGACCAGTGTGAGGAAAGCTATTGCGGGCGTCGCGCTCAGCGTGATGCTGGGCATCGCGCTGACCGGATGCGGCGAAGACGCCGAGAGCCAGGGCCCGGACACTGGGGATTTCGCCTACGTCACCGACGCGTCCCCGGCAGCGTCCAACGGCGGGGAGGGGGCGGGGGGTCCGACGGAAATGCCCACGATTGCGGTGATGGACGATGACCGTTTCTGGCACATCATTGACCAGTCCGGGTCATCGGCCGGTGGCAGCGTCGAGGACCAGACCGGCAGCCTGACCGCCACACTGGCGGGTCTGACGGCCCAGGAGATCGCGGCGTTTGACGTGGCCTTCGCGGCCCACCGGGACGAGCTCTACTCGTGGGATCTGTGGGGCGCGGCGTACCTGTTGATGGGCGGGTGCTCGGATGATTGCTTCACGGACTTCCGCAGCTGGGTCATCGCCCAGGGCCAGGACTACTTCGAGGCCGTGAAGTCCGACCCCCAGGCCTTGGCCGATGGCCGTTTGAAGGATGCCGGGCAGGTCGCCGAGGCGGAGTTGTTGTCCTACGTCGCCATGGACGTCTACGTGGAGGCGACCGGCCGGGAGATCTTCATGGACTACGGGTCTCGTCCGGGAGCGGAGATAGCCGCGGAGCCCACAGGGCAGGAGTGGGATGAGGACGATGAGGACGCGCTCCGCGCCCGCTACCCGAAACTGAACCCGCTGCCGTACTGGTAGCCAGGAACTGCTCACAGCGCCGAAGCACCGCCCGCGTTTCGCACGAATGACTGCGGGCTCGCGCTCAGCCGCGTCCGTTCGGGCATCCGCTTCCGGGCCGCACCGCAGCGCTTCAGTGGCCTGAACGACCAGGCGCCGTAGACGGTTCCGTCACTGCGATTCACGCCCTTACCCACATGTGTCCATCGGCCCCGTCGCGCAACCCACGGGTTACCGTCCAACCCGAGGGGGAATCTTGGGTCGGCAGTGTGACTGCTGAGATACGTGGCGTTCTCACCCTGGGTTGAACGCCTTCCGCCTCCGGTTGACGGCCCCGTCCACGAGGGGATTTTCTGATCTCAGGTCAGGAGGCGTTGCAAGCCCTCACGGTACTGGCGGTACAGCTGGACAGGTTCCAGGGATTCACCGGCGTCGGCCAGTTCGGCCCAGTGGTCCCAGCAGGACCGCCAGAGCAGCATGGCGGTCTCGGCGATGAGCCGGGCCGTCATGAGGTTCATGTCTGCCCCGCCTCGCCTGAGCAGACGGTCGCGTAGACGAAGTACGAGCTCGTGCTCCTGGGCGGTCGCCAGGCCTCGGATGTCCGGTTCGCGCAGCAGGATCCGTCGGACCCGCTGGTTCGTCTTCAGGTCTTCCTGGGGCTCGGCGGCGATGACGGCGGCGGCCATCTCCTCGACCGCCCGGAGCGCGGCATCGGGTCCGGTGCCGTCGAGTTCGAGGGCGTCGATGGCCCGGAGCAGCCGGCGCTGGCCGGGCAGGACGGCTTGTTCCTTGGAGGCGAAGTGTCGGAAGAACGTCCGGGAGGAGACCCCGGCGCGGGCGGCGATCTGCTCGACGGTCGTGGCCTTGACGCCTTGGGCCTCGAAGAGGTCGACGGCCGCCCGGTGGATCGATTCCTGGGTCTCCAGTCGTCGGCGGGTCCGCAGGTCCGGCACGTCCCGGACCGGGATGCCCGGGGCGGGGTTCCCTCCGGCAGCGTTCCTGGTGGGGTTGTGGTGGGCCACGGGCACCCTTCATCGTTTTGGCCGCTATGCGGTGTGATTCTAGGCACGTTCCAGCACCTACGGTTAGCGACAGTACTTGCCATTCTGGCACACTGTGACACGAACCCGGCCGGCCCTGCCTTGGCCGAGTGCGCCCATTTCCTCCCCTATCCCACGCTCCGGTGTCTCCGA
>NZ_CALMQR010000006.1:0-8950 GCF_937871995.1 uncultured Citricoccus sp.
TCAGGGCCCGGATGACCCCGGCCGTGGAGGACCGGAACAGGGACCAGATGACCTGCACGGCGACGAAGATCAGCAGGAAGGGGATCATGGCCAACACCATGACGTTGAGCATCCCGGGGTGCTCGATCGTGGCGGCCGCCTGCCCATCCACGTTCACTACGACCGTGCCCCCGACGATGGTCATCCACCACTCCGGGGTCATGGACCCGGCCGAGAACGAGTCCCGGATGAAGGCCCACGCCGCCGTGGCGAAACCCAGGATGCCGTCGCGCAAGAACGCCTGCATCGGTTCCAACAGATTCATGACCCCTCCTTCCCGTCGTCCGAAGCAGCTCAGGCGAACAGGGGCACGCCGGTGGCCCAGGAGATGATCCCGCCGATGGAACCGACGACCACGGCCGCGACCACGCCCCACAGCAGGATGCTCAGGCCCGCGTCCTGGGCCCGGCCACCGCCGGAGAGCTTGCCGAACAGCCACACCACCAGCCCGGCGACCACGGCGATGACGAACAGCACCAGCGCGGTGGCCAGCACCATCCCGCCGATGTTCTGCAGCTGGTCCATCCACGGGGCGTTGAAGTTCGGCGTCACCCCCGGGTCGTACCCCTTGGCCATCACGGACAGCGAAGTCAGTGCATTCATGGTTCGTTTCCCTTTCCTTGTGCCCCTGCACGGGGCTCCCCCCTATGCCCCCGTCGGGCACAGGAAATCTGTCGGTGTGGTTGGTCAGTCGATGGTGTGTGTGAGGACCTGCTCGTCCGATCCGCCGACCGCGACGGTGTCGTAGACGCGCATCTCGACCTCGGTGCCCGAGGCCGCCTCGGTGTTCTCTGCCGAGCAGTCCGTGCCGGTCGGATACCACTTCAAGGTCATGACCTGTTCACCGGGTTCGACCGTCAGCCCGCCCTGGGAGACCTCCTTGACCACGGCGGCGCGCTTGGGCTGGTCGAGCTTGGGGTCTTCGTCGTCGAAGTTCCGGACCGCCTGCGCGGTGCAGGTCGTCTTGGGCGCCTTGCGGTCGATCACGACCTGCCCGGGGCGGGCGGCCGCAGGCATCAGCGAGTCGGTGCCCAGGGACGATCCCCACTGCACCGCCCCACCGAGCGAGCCCAGCACCACCGCCCCGAGCACCCCGGCCCCGGCCATCTTCAGGCCCTTGGTGGAGCCCTCCGATGAGCCGGTGGCCTTGCCGCCGAGCCAGCGGACCAGTCCGACGACGCAACCGATGGCCAGCAGGATGATCGCCGCGCCGATGAATGTGGCGGCGACCGAGTTCAGTCCGTCCGGGCCGGTCAGGCCCCAGGGATCAATTCCGTCGAGCATGATGTCCTCCTTGAGTGGGTTCTCGAGGACAGTTCGCCCGGTGACGCAGGGAGTGTGTGTCAGCAACACCCGCACCAGGCCCGCCGGGACACGGGCTTCTAGAGGCCGGCGATGATGCTGAACACCAGAGCCCAGACCAGCAGGGCGATCACGGCCGCCCGGCCAGCAGAACCCGACCGCGCCCGGTCCTGGCCCACGTGGGCATCCGCTCCTGGACCTGCTCGCGCAGCTCTGCATCCACGCTCGTGGCGACCCAGACGGCCCATGCCCGCGTCATCCGGACACGCCGGGCCGCCCGACAGCGCAACCGACGCTCCCGCCGACCCCACCTTCTCCCGGTACATCGCCGTGGGCAGGGTGATAGGGCTGATGGTGACCGTCTTGCGTCACCGCGTGGCCGCCTGACTCCGCGTCGCCGACACGCGTCTGCACTGGACCGGTCGAACTGGGGGCATCCGATGAAAGGACGACCCATGGCAATCCCGACCACCCTCTCGATCCAGTTCAAGTGCGGCCATGCCGAAACCAAGGACCTCTCGTCCACGCCTGCTGGCAAACGCAAGGCCAAGGCCTTCGGGCTGGGGAAGAACTTCGTCTGCTCCCGGTGCTTCAAGGCATCTCGGCGCGATGAGTTCGACAAGCACAACCAGGACCTGCTGATCCAGGCGCAGGGGTTCGAGGAGGAGCACGGCCTGCCTGAACTGACCGGTTCGGAGGGGCAGGTGCGGTGGGCCACTCGCCTCCGCTATCAAGTGCTCACCGAGCTCATCGACGCGGCCGAGGCGCACCGGCCTGTCTTCGATGCTGAACAGGTCATCGAGGTCGCCAAGTCTCTGGTCCGGGCCGGCTGGTGGATCGACAACACCAGAGACGAGGGCCTGGACGTCGATGACCTGCTCACCCTGATCACTACCGCCGTCGACGAGGACGACCTCGTTGCCACCGAGAACCCGTTCTGAGGACCCCATGACCATCCAGGCAGCCACGACCATCCAGCCATCCCTGTTCCCCGCGGAGGACCCCATGATCACCGTCAACGGCACCCAGGACTGTGTGCAGTGCACGCGCGCCACCGCCCTGTTGGACCGGGAGAACGTCCCGTACGAGTACATCGACCTGGCCTTGGAGGAGAACCAGTCCAAGCTGGCCGCGCTGCGTGCGGCCGGGTTCCAGCAGATGCCGGTCATCGAGACCCCCACCGAACGCTTCACCGGGTTCGACCCGGACCGGATCAAGAACGCCGCCACCGAAGTGCGGGAATCCCTGGCGACCTCAACCCCCGAGCTGACCGCTCCCCAGCTCGCGACCGGTTGATAGCACTCTGCTACTGAACTGCTATCTCGCTGATACTGCGGCAACGGCCAGGGTCACCGAAATCCGGTGATCACTGGCCGTTCTCGTTGACACACACTCGCTGCCGACCGAGCGAACTTCTGGTGACACCCCACCTCATCTGAAGGAGAAGCATCATGGCTCCGGTTAGCACCCTCTGGCTCAGCGCGAAGGTCACCCTGGTGGATCGCACCGGCACCCGCGTCCGGGCAGAATCCCTTGAAGTCGCCACGGCCAAGATCACCGGGTACTCCCACCGGTCCGCGCCCCTGCTCGGATTATCCGAGGCCCACACCTCCGGCCCCGGTTTCACCCCCGGTGCTTGGCGGTTGGTCGAGGGCCAGCTGGCCCCAGCGTCCGGGGACGGGGTGCCGGACTACCGGTTGGAGTACTCGGACTTCCACCTGGCCGACGTCGAGGGCCAACGTCTGTCCCCGGTGACCATGGACAACCTGCCCACGATCGGACAGAACATGGCCACCCGCTCCGGGCAACAGATCACGATCGACACCCACCTGCCCGGGGTGCGCACCCACCGCTACGACCCCGTCGCTGCCCCGAGCACCGCTGACATCGAGCCAGCCGAACCGAGCGGGGAGGACCCGGGCACAGACTCGCTGGCCGGCACGGTGGAACATGTCGCGCCCGCTCCCGCTGCGGCAGGCCCTCGGCAGCCGGCCTCCGCGGCCGAGGCGTTTGCCACCCGCACCCAGAGCCGCCGGGACGCCCTCAGCCCGGCTCACACCGGGTGGCGCGGAGCCCTGAACAGTGCCCTCGGGCTGCGGCTGGCCCCCGGGGCCGGGGAGCAACGCACCCGGGCGTTGAACGCCACCGTGCAGAAGGGCCTGCCCGGGCACCGCACGGCCGTGGTGGTGAACATCAAGGGCGGGGCCTCCAAGACCACCGCCACCTACCTGCTGGCCGCCACCCTCGGCCGGGTGAGGGGCGGGATGGTGCTGGCCTGGGACAACAACGAGAACGCCGGGAACCTCGGCGACCGGGCCATACCGGCCGCGCACTCCCACACCGCCCTGGACCTGCTGGAACACATCGAGGACTTCACCACCCCCGAACACGCCGACAAACTCGCCGGGTACATCCGCCCCCAGGGCGAGAACAAGTTCCACGTGCTGGCCTCCCAGAACGAGGCCGGGACCAAAGAGGTCATCAACGCCACCGCCTTCCGGCGGATGCACGCCGCGCTGCGCCAGTTCTACCAACTGGCCATCGTGGACACCGGCAACGCCTCCACCGCCCCCACCTGGCAGGCCGCCGTCGACGTGGCCGACGTGCTCGTGGTGGCCATCTCCAACAAGGAAGACGCCGCCCGCCGGGCCTTCACCACCATCGACGCCCTGCGCGCCGAAGGCTACGGGGAGAAACTGGCCAACGGGGTCGCCATCATCACCCAGCCGCGCACCGCCTCCAAGCAGCGGCTGGCGGAGATCCAGAACAGCCTGACGGGCCTGGTCCGCTCGGTCGTCGTGGTGCCCTACGACCGCACCCTGGACGACGGCGGGGAGATCATCTGGGAGGCCCTGGCCCCTCGCACCCGGGTCGCTTACCTGCAGGTCACCGCGGCCGTCGTTCAGGGCATGTGAGCCGATGCTGAACAAGACCGCCGTCGGACTCGGGTGCCTGGGCACCGCCCTGCTCGGACTGATCCTGGGCGCGGTGTTGCTGTTGCTCACCCTGGCCGTCTTCGAGGGACCGGCCGCCGAGGGTGGGGTCTGCCGCCCGGAGGCCGGGACCGGGTCCGTGCCCAACGAATACCGCCAAGCCATCGCCACCGCCGCAGATCACGCCGGGTTGCCCGAAGCCGTGCTGGCCGCCCAGATCAACCAGGAATCCCGGTGGGACCCCACTGCGGTCTCCCCGGTCGGGGCGCAGGGCCTGACCCAGTTCATGCCCGCCACCTGGGCCCAGTTCGGTGACGGGGCCGACCCCTTCGACCCGTTTGCCGCCATCGCCGCCCAGGGTCGGTACATGAAGCACCTGCGCGCCCAGGTCGCCCCGCTGGCCCAGAACGAGCACGAGACGATCCGGCTCACCCTGGCCGCCTACAACGCCGGACCCGGTGCCGTGCTCAAACACCAACGCATCCCCCCGTTCCAGGAGACCCAGCAGTACGTCCAGAAGATCACCACCGCCGCCGGCGGGACCGGCGGCGCCGGGCTCTGCGCCGCCCTGGGCGAGCTCAACGTCGAGGGCGTCGGCGTCGACGACTACCCCTACCGTGAGCCCGTCGGCGTCGACGGCTGGGGCCACGCCCGCAGCCTGTTCGGTCACACCCAGCGCCAGTGCACCGACTTCGTGATGTGGCGCATCAACCAATCCCTCGGCTGGAGCGAAGGCGAGGGCAAGCCGCCGTTCACCTTCGCCGCCCTCGGCGTCGGCTACGGCCCCGGCCAATCCGGGGCAGGCTCCTGGAAGGACATCCTCACCCAGGCCGAGGGCGTCAGCTTCCACACCGATGATCCTCGCCCGGGGGACATCGCCTGGTGGGGGTACAACGACATCGGCGGTGGCTACGGCCACGTCGGCTTCGTCGCCGCCGTCCAGGGGGACACCGCCATCATCGAGCACTACAACCTCGCTACCCCCAACACCTACTCGGTGACCAACACCCCGGTCAGCGACGTTCCCGGATACATTCGACTGCCCGCCTCCACCCAGGAATAGTTCAACCCATGCGCTCCACCCGATTCACCCTCCTCCTCGCCGCCATCGTGGTCGCCGTCGTCCTGCTGACCACCGGCATCGTCTACGCCGTCACCCGGACCACCCAGCCAGATACCACTGACGCCACCCCGACCACCGCGCAGACTGCCGCGCCCCCGTCGACTACTCCCGCCGATGCCGCCACCGGCATGGCCTGGGAAACCACCGCACCACCCGCCACGGCCTCGAGCTCCCCTGGGGTGACGGCCCGGAAGCTGAACCGCAAGGGCATGAGCGCCGATGAACTCGTCACCACCGCTGCCCAGGTCATGACCACCTGGGACACCACCACCGACGTCTCACCCACCGACGCCTACCGCCGGGCCCTGCCCTTGTTCGTGGACAACTACCAGGAAATCTTCGTCACCCCCGCCAAACCCGTACTGCCCGAGGACTGGTGGGAAGCCGCCGAACACGACGCCACAAGCACTTCTCAGGTGCAAGTCACCGACACCTACCCCCAGGGCGACACCACCACGTACTACGTCGTGGCCTCCTGGACTTGGCAGTCCGGGGATGGCTGGACCCTGACGCCCGACCCGGCCCACATGACCTTCCAAGTCACCAAGGACCAGACTGGTTACGTCATCCAGAACTGGACCGATCAGCAACTCCAGTAGCGCCCTGTACCCACGGGAGAAAGCGCAGATCCCGGCGACCTCTATGAACCGAGCTGCCACCCGCGACCGAGGTCAAAGAACAGGAGAGTCGGAGAGCAGGTCGTGGACCTCGCCCGCAAGGCCTAAGCCTGAGGGGGAGAGACCAAGACCCATTTTCGCTGGCTTCCGATGGGCCTGGATGAGTGATTCAAAGGGGGCAGTGGCCGCAGGCAGTCAGAGTGATCGCTTGATGGGGGCGACGATGATGTCGTTGCACCAGATTGCGGAGGTCAGCGCCAACAGGCGTTGGGTGATGCGGGCGCCGATCCCGGCCACAGTGCAGCCACCGTGGGTTTCCAGGTCGAGCTGGCCCGTGAGGGCGTCTTTGAACGACTCGATGACCTGGCGTAGCGGCTTGAAGAAGCGGGCCCCTGGCCGGGCAGGCTTGCCTCTGCGGGCCGGGCACAGCAGATCCAGGCCGGCCTCGAAGTAGTTTTGTCACCGATGAGGATCTGCCGGTGTCCGCCGGTCCGGGGCACCGGGGTAGAGCGGAGCCAACATCTTCTGGATCGCGTCCTTGGAGAGATAGGGCCCGATGTCGCGACCTCGGCCCAGTCGATGGTCGACCGGCTGGACTCGATGTTGTACTGCTCGTGTTCCCCACGCGACCCTGCGCGGACGACCCAGGCTTGTGACGGCATGCGCATTCCTCCGTGTGGTCTGCGGCCTACCCCAAGGCCAGCCTGTCTCGACCTGCCACATGGACACCCCTCAACCCCGCTCGAGACATTGGCTGACCTGGGTACACACATGGATGGCGATAATGGCTGTCGCTTGCTCAACTCTTAGTCTGTGCTTCAAAGGCACAAAGCCGATCGTCGAGACTATGGAGTGCGAAGATGAATGATCCCGAGGTCGTGGACACCCTGCTCGAGGGGCAGCCTGAGCTTCTGACAACTGATGAAATCTGCACGCTTATGCGTGTAAGCCAGGGGACCGTGCTGCGTTGGATGAAGGATCAGAAACTCCCGGTGATTTCAGTTGGACCGAGGCTGCGCCGCGTTCAACTCTCCCGCTTCCGTGAGTGGCTGCTGCAAGCAGACGAGATCAAGGACTAACTGTCCGGAGTCCGTCGTGCCCCGTGACTGGCTCGCTAGGACGTCGATGGTCGACCGGCCAAGCCGAACTCAACGAAAGCTAAGGGCGGGGCCTTGGTGGTTCGTGCAGTCGACTTCCTTAATCCGTGCCGCCCAATTCTGACTGGCTGACTCTTGCTTGCCATGCAACGTCCCGCTCGTCCCGGCGACATCGCTTGTACACGGCTTACTTGCAACGGTCAGTCCAGCTTGCCCGGGGGAACCGCTCGACGGGCATCGGCTGATCACACGACCCGCAGCGGACAGCGAGAGAGCGAGAGGACGAGGGGGAGATGAGCGCCGGGTGTTGGTCATGGGTTCCTTCATAACGCGCCCTCGTTACACCGTCGCTTACAGAAGGGCCCGGAGTGCATCTTGGTGCCAGAGGTGTGATGACTGATCTAGCGTTCTGGTCTTTGCATTCGGGCCGGGTCGACGTGTCTTGGTTTCTGCGAATGTGGGGAGACTGTGAAGGAAGCAATGTGTAACGCTCTCGGACCTTCGCCGACTGAAAAGTCAGCAGGGCCTGGACCTCCGGTCGCGGGCATTTCAGACCGCCCTCCTGCACAGGGAAGAAAGCGTAACGATCTCTTCGGTCGCGAAGGCAACCGCTCGACGAAGCCTCAAACAGACGGGTATTTCCGCCGGGCGCCAAGGGCCTCGGATCACCTAAGCTCAGCCACTTAGCCTGCCGCTGGCTGGTCGCAGTCACTGCGCTGGCCGTGCTGAGGAAGTTCGCGATGTCTGCAGGGTTCTACAGTCGCTCAGCTTCTGCGATCGCGTCGTTCACGCCATATACACCGGCCTCGAGGAGGGTGTCCACAACGTCGAGCAATGCCGCCCGATGGCTTCGGTTGCGAGATTGTGCCAAGCCACGGACTACGAGCTCACTGATGTAGTGCGCGTCGCCCGCAGCACCTGTCCGAATATCACCGGCTTCGCAGCCAAAGACGGAAATAAAACGTTGCGCCGCCTTCAAAACAAGACCGTCAACCTTGTCTGGCGCGTGCTGCAGCGTAATCAGTAGCTGCGGTGTGGCATGGTCGTAAGCAGGCGATTCAATGAGCGCAGTCAGCAGATCGGCGAAGGGACGGAGTGAATGGCCGCGTAGGTGAGGAGCGACCTCAGCGGCAGCCTCTAGGACTCCGTCATCGTCGTCATCCATGAGGCCGATCAGAGTGGAGCTCGCAAGCTCGGCGTTCAAGGTGCGGTCAACGCGATTGGCGCAGATCTTCGCAGCGCCCTTGCGCGTCCGGGCGTCACCTGCCAACGCCTGCGTCATCAATTCGGGACGGCTCCATTCGAGGGCAGCGAATGCTGCGAGTGCTCCGCCCGCTTCGCGTGCCTCAGCGTCTTGTGACTGCAACATCCGCTGGATAACTGGGTCAATAATCTCTGGATCGACATTGCCGATGTAGAGCATCAAGCGCGTCACCATCCCCGCCGCCAAGATTCGGTCGTCGGCATCGATCAGCTTTTCGAACGCCGCGACTGCGTCCGGACGAGCATGTCGGAGTGACGCTGCGACTGTATGTGCAACGCACGAGCGGACGAAGAGGACTGGATCGCTCGCGAGTGCGTCAAGATGCGGTCGGACGAGTTCAGTACGTTCGCCGTCAGCGTCGTAGACGAGCAAGTCACCAATCGCTTCGGCAAGGCTGCCTCTCGCCGTGTTGATGCCGTGGTTATGCATATCGGCAGCACTTCTGCCATCGTCTCCCTCGCGAGTGACGATTGGTGAGTCGTCTTTTGGGTTCGAAGACTGAAGTGCGCGGTCGCGGAGAAGCTCGACTGATATGTAGTGGACGTCTGTCAAGTGGCAGGGTGAGGCGCCCGTCC
>NZ_CALMQR010000007.1:0-30357 GCF_937871995.1 uncultured Citricoccus sp.
TAGCTGGCCAGCTGCAGGTTGATGGGCTGCATGGGTTACTCCGGTCGGTTCTGGGACGGTCTGGTGCGCTGAGCCGGGTCCGGCCGAACCGTGGGCGGCTCAGCTCGCACCGGGCCTCCATCCGGTCCCGGTCACCAGAACACGGCGATGGCGATGTTGACCAGGGTGAGCCCGCCGACGGCGTGGGCCATGCCGGTGGAGACGTCCTGTCCCCGGCGGACGCGGCGGCGACCCATCACGGCCGCCACCAGGACGGCGAGGAGCACCACGAGCTTGACGGCGATCTTCGCGTGGTTGACCGGGCCGGCGTCGTCGTTCATCTCGAGCAGGCCGACCAGCAGGACGCCGGTGACCAACTGCACCCACGCACCGAGGTGCTGCCACGAGGACACGGTGGGCCGACGGAACATGGCCAACCAGCCGCCGAGGAGGGCGGCGGCGCCGAGGATGTGCAGGAACAGGGAGGCGGAATGCAGGAAGTCCATGGTCAGCCAGCCTACAGAGATGCCGACGCGCTGTCGAAAAGACGGGGAGTGGCTCCGTGACGCGCTGGGGGCGGGGCGTCGAGGGCGGCCGGAGTAGGGTGTGGACTCATGCCACGCATCAGCGAACCCACCGTTGCGGAGCATCGCGCCGCCCGGGAGCGAGCCCTGTTGGACGCCGCCCATGACCTGCTGACGGAGACGGGGGAGGCGCCCTCCCTGTCCCAGGTCGCCCAACGCGCCGGGCTCGCCCGCACCAGCATCTACCAGTACTTCACGTCCAAGCAGGAGCTGCTGCAGGCCATGGTCCGTGACGTCTACCCGCGCTGGACCGAACGGATCTCCGGCGCCATGGACCAGGCCCCCACCGAGGCCGACCGGCTCATGGCCTATGCCGCGGCGAACGTCTCGCTCGTCGCGGAGGGGGCGCACGCGGTGGGCAGCGCCCTGGCGGCGCTGGCTCCCGGGGAGGAGCTGGACGAACAGGCCGCGCGGATGCACCGGGAGGTCCAGCAGCCCCTGGTGCAGACGCTGGAGCGGCTGGAGGTCGAGTCCCCGGAGCAGGTCGCCGAGCTGGTCAACGCGGTGGTCCACGGTGCCACGCTGCTGCTGGAGTCCGGTCAGGACCTCGAGGCGGCCCTGAGGCACCTGCAGGTGGTCCTGGGGCCCATGGTGCGCGAGTGCGGCGGGCGGGGAACGATCGACTGACGGGCTCGAGGAGGGATGCCCGGGCGGGGCTTCCGCCGAGGCGGGATCCGGATTTCCGGTGCAGCCAGTCTTCATGACACACTGTCGATATCTTCTCGACACTCTGTCGCATACTTGACTGAAGGACTCCTTCCTCATGTTCCTCGCACTGCGCGAATTAGCCTTCGCCCGTGGCCGTTTCAGCCTGATGGGCCTGGTCATCGGCCTCATCGCCATCCTCATGGTGTTGCTCTCCGGCCTCTCCTCCGGACTCGTGAACGACGGGGTCTCGGGGCTGAAGTCCCTGCCCGTCTCCGCCTTCGCCTTCGATGAGGGCACCAAGACCGACAACGCCTTCTCCCGGTCCGTCGTGGACACCGACCAGCTCGCCGCCTGGCGCGGCCAGCCGGACGTGGCGGAGGCAGAACTCATGGGCACCTCGATCATGAACGCCGTCACCGACGACGGGCAGCAGGTCGACCTCACCATGTTCGGTGTGGAACCGGACGGGTTCCTGGCCCCCGAGGCGGCTGACGGCGGCGCCCTGGACGGGCCGGCCGGCATCGTGGTCTCGGAGAGCCTGCGGGGCGAGGGCATCGACCTCGGCACCGTCATCACCCTGGACCGGATCAACACCGAACTCGAGGTCGTCGGCTTCACCGAGGGCCAGGCGACCTTCGGCCACGTGGACATCGCCTACCTTCCCCTGGCCACCTGGCAGCTGATCGCCGCCGGCCAGGCCCCGGACGGGGCGGCTCCCACCGACGCGCACCTGGCCGCCCTGGACTTCGACCAGGCCTCGGTCATCGCCCTGCAGGGGGCGGAGGGCTCGGAGCTGGCGGTCGGTTCGGCCGAGGCGTTCGCCGCCGGGGACGCGGCGGCCACCACGACCACCCTGTCCCTGGAGGAGTCGTTCAACGCCTCTCCCGGGTACCAGGCCGAGACCATGACCCTGAGCATGATCCAGGTCTTCCTGTACGCCATCGGGGCCCTCGTGGTCGGCGCCTTCTTCACCGTCTGGACCATCCAGCGCGGACACGAGCTCGCCGTGCTGAGGGCCCTGGGCGCCTCGGCCGGATACCTGCTGCGTGACGGCCTGGCCCAGGCCTCCATCCTGCTGGTGTCCTTCACCGCCCTGGGCGTCGCGGCCGGCGTCGGGCTCGGCTCGCTGATGCCCGAGGGGATGCCGTTCGCCCTCGAGGCCCAGCCCATCGCCGTCGCCTCGGCGCTGACGATCCTGCTGGGACTCGTCGGCGCGGCCGTGGCCGTGCTGCGCGTGACCCGCATCGAACCGATTTCTGCCCTGGGAGGCAACCGATGAGCACCACCGTCGACCACCACCGCGAGCCCGCACAGGACCGGTCCGCCCCGGGCCCGGCCGGGAGCCTCGGCCTGCACCTGCGTGACGTCACCCTCGAGGTCGGTGACGGCGGGGAGAAGGTCCGCGCCCTCGACCACGTCGACCTCAGCGTCGCCCCCGGGGAGTTCGTGGCCGTCATCGGCCCGTCCGGGGCCGGCAAGTCCTCCCTGCTGGCCGTCGCGGGAGCACTGGCCGCACCGACCTCCGGCGTCGTCGAGGTGCTCGGGCAGGACCTGGCCGGCCTGCGCGGACAGGGGCAGCTGGCCGCGTTCCGGCGGCGCCACCTCGGTTTCGTCTTCCAGTCCGGCAACCTCGTCCCGGCCCTCACCGCAGCCGACCAGCTGCGGCTGGCCCGCCGGATCGCCCACCGCGGCGGCCGGTCCCGGTCCTTCGACCCGGCGCCGTTGCTCGAGGCGGTGGACATGGGGCACCGGGCGGGCCATCGCCCGGGACAGCTCTCCGGCGGGGAACGCCAGCGCGTGGGCATCGCCCGGGCCCTGGTGAACCAACCCAGCCTGTTGCTGGTGGACGAGCCGACCGCTGCGCTGGACCGCCGGCGCAGCCAGGACATCGTGGCCCTGCTGGCCCGCCAGTGCCACCAGCGCGGGATCGCCGGCGTGATGGTCACCCACGACCACGACGTCCTGGACCACTGCGACCGCGTGGTCGAGATGGTCGACGGCCGCCTGGTCGATCGCCGGTCTGTCACACTGAGGCCATGACGCCCCCTGACACCCCCGGTCCCGCGGGCCGCAGTATCCAGCTGAGCGTGTCCGGTGAGCGGGCCCGGATCATCCCGGACGAGCACGACGACGGCAGGGTCCTGGAGATCGGCGGGCAGGTCCAGTCCCACGTGGACCTGGCCGACCCCACCCGGATCCGGTACGAGTACCTGCGCCGGATGGCCAACGTCCTCGACGCCGGGTGGCCGGCCGCCCGGGCGATCCGCATCCTGCACCTGGGCGCCGGAGCGCTCACCCTGCCGCGCTACGTGCAGGCGGTCCGCCCCGGCTCCGTCCAGACCGTCGTGGACCTAGACCGCGAACTGCCCTCGTTCGTCGTCTCCGAACTGCCCCTGCCCGAGGGGACGGAACTGACGGTCGTGACGGGGGACGCCCGCACCGAGCTCGCCGGGCTGGACGCGGAGCCGTTCGACGCGATCGTGCTGGACATCTACACCGGGGTGGACGCCGCCGCGCACCTCACGGGCGAGGAGTTCTACGGCGAACTGCTGGACCGCCTCGGCGGCCAGGGGGTGCTGCTGGTGAACATCGGCGACGATTCCGGCCTGCGGTTCCTGGCCCGGCAGGCCCGGGCGCTGGAGGCCGCGGCCACCGACGCGGGACTCTCCGGGGCCTGGTTGCTGGCCGACGCGACGCTGCTGGACCGGCTGGAGACCGGTAACGCCGTGCTGGCAGCGGGCGGTGCGCTCGCACGCACGGACCTCGAGGACCTGCGTTCGGCGCTGCTGGCCGCCGGGCCGCATCCGGCGGCGGTGCTGGACCCGGCCCGGACCGCGGCGTTCGCGGACCGCGTCACCGGTTCCGCCTAGGTCCCGGGTACCGGTCCGCGCCGGGCCGGGGTGGCTCCCGGTGGCGGCGCACCACCGCAGGGATGGATCATGGGTGCATGAGCAGGAGTGAGTCGCGGGTCCGGGTGGTGCGCGTGAAGGACGGTCGGCGCGAGGCGCGGGCGGACGTGCTGGCCGCGGAGGAACCGTTGGAGATCCGGGTGAACGGACGACGGCTGGCGGTGACCATGCGCACCCCCACTGAGGACTTCTCCCTGGCCGTGGGCTTCCTGCTCAGCGAGGGGCTGATCGGCCAGGCCTCCGAGGTGTCCTCGATCCGCTACTGCGGACGGGACTTCGGGCCCGGGGCCGAGGAGACGGACAACACGGTGGACGTGGTGCTGGCCCCGCACGTGGCGGCACCCGCCCCGGCGCTGGAACGCCACGTGCTGATGACCAGCGCCTGTGGGCTGTGCGGCCGCACCAGCATCGACTCCGTGCGCACCACCACGCGCTATCCCGTGGCCGAGGATCCGATGACGGTGACGGAGCAGACGGTGCTGTCCCTGCCCGAGGTGCTGCGGGAGCGCCAGAAGGTCTTCGACCGCACCGGCGGACTGCACGCCGCCGGCCTGTTCGATGCCGCCACCGGCGAGCTGGTGGCGGTCCGGGAGGACGTCGGCCGGCACAACGCGGTGGACAAGGTGCTCGGCTGGGCCCTGCTGCAGGACATGCTCCCGCTGTCCGGGCACGTGCTGATGGTCTCCGGCCGCGCCAGCTTCGAGCTCACCCAGAAGGCCCTGATGGCGGGGGTGCCGATGCTCGCCTCGGTCTCCGCGCCGTCCTCGCTCGCGGTGGACCTGGCCCGGGAGGCCGGCATGACGCTGGCGGGCTTCGTGCGCGGTGAGCGGTTCGTCATCTACGCCGGGGAGCAGCGCGTCCTCGCCGCCGGGGACCCGGGCGCAGCGGAGTCCTTCTCCGGAGCACGCTCCCGGGCCTAGAATCCCCGCACCGTTCCAGCATCGTCCGGGGGTTCATGATGAGGCGCTCGATCTTCAGCCGCGTGGCGGGCGGCACCTGTGCGGCGGTCCTGGCGGTGGCGGGAGTGGTCCTCGCCGGGCCCGCCCACGCGGCCTCCCAGCCGATGTTCTCCTACGACCGGGGGTGGCGGGTGGACCAGCACGTGCGCGAGCTGGCCGACGTCAACGGGGACGGCCGCGCGGACGTGGTCGGCTTCGGCGGGGCGGGCGTCTACGTGGCCCACGGCCGGGCCAACGGGACGTTCAGCACCCCGAGCCTGAAGATCCGCAGCTTCGGCACCGACCAGGGGTGGTCCAACGCGCGGCACGTGCGCACGGTCGCCGACGTCGACGGCGACGGGCGCGGTGACCTCGTGGGCTTCGGGAATGCCGGGGTCCATGTCTCCTACGCGCAGCCCGACGGGTCCTTCACCCGCGCGGCACTGAAGGTGCGTGACTTCGGGTACGAGCAGGGCTGGAGGGTGGGAGCGCATCCGCGTCTGCTGGCCGATCTCAACGGCAACGGCACTGCGGACATCGTGGGCTTCGGCCATTCGGGGGTGACCATCTCCCACGGGCTGGCCAACCGCACCTTCGCCGGGACCGGCAAGCGGATCGACAGCTACGGCTACGACCGCGGCTGGCGGGTGGAGAAGCACGAGCGACTGCTCGCGGACATGGACGGCAACGGGACGTCGGACATCGTCGGCTTCGGTGACGCCGGCGTGTACGTCTCCTACTTCTCCGCGGCTGGCGATACCTTCACCCGACCCGCCCTGGAGGTCCGGGACTTCGGGTACGCCCAGGGCTGGCGGGTGGAACGCCACCCGCGGATGGTCGACGACATCAGCGGCCACGCGCTGCCCGACCTGATCGGGTTCGGGGCACAGGGGGTCTACGCGGCCTACTCGCGGCCCTACGACCCCGGGGAGCCGAAGTTCCAGCCACCGTCCCTGGAGCTGCGCAGCTTCGGCTACGCCCAGGGGTGGCGGGTGGACCGCCACCCCCGGACGACGGCCGACGTCAACGGCGACGGGATCGGGGACGTGGTGGGCTTCGGCAGCGCGGGCACCTACGTGGCCTACGGGGACGACGACTTCCTGTTCGGTCCGCAGCGGCTGACCACCGAGTTCGGGTACGACGCCGGGTGGTCCCCCGACCGGTACCCGCGGCTCCTCGGCGACGTCAACGGCGACGGCCGGGACGACATCGTCGGCTTCGGCCACTCCGCCACCACCGTCCGCCTCTCCTGACCCGCCGGCGCCGGTCAAGCACCGGCACCGATCAGGCACCGGTGGGTCAGGACGGCCCGGGTCACCCGCACGGGGCGCCCCGGGGCCGTACGCTGGTCAGCCCCGCGCGGCGGCGTCGACCGTCCGCGCCGCGAGGGCGCGCACCGTCTCGTCCCGGGACTCGGCCACGGTCCGGGCCAGCGCCGGCTGCTCCGCCTGCGACCGCGCCACCAGCTCGTCCGCGGCGTCGATGGTGTCCTGGCAGACCTGCGCCCCCGGGAACAACCCGACCGCCGCGGACTCGGCCATCTCGTGGGACCGCGAGGACCACAGTCCTTCCACGGTCGAGAAGAACCGGGGGGCGAACGGGGCCAGCAGGGCAGGGTCGTGCACGCGGTTGAACCCGAGGATCACGTTGCGCTGGGTCGTGTTGGACAGGGACCCGGAGACCACCTGCTCCCACGCGGCCTGCTTGGCCTCGGTGGTCCCGACGGCGGCGCGGGCCTGGGCCGCGGCCAGCGCACCGGTCGCCGTGGGGTCGGCGGCCTCGGCCGCGGCGATCTCGGCCTCCCCGGCGCGGCCGCCGGCCGCGAGCCCGGTGAGCATCTCCCACTTCAGGTCGGTGTTCAGGTCGAGCCCGGCCAGTTCCTCCGCACCCGAGTGCAGGGCCGCGAGGGTGTCCAGCTGGGCGTCGGACCGGGCGTGCAGGGCGAACGCCTTGACGAACTGCAACTGGTGGTCCGACCCCGGCTCCGCGGCCCGGGCCAGTTCCAGCAGACGGGTGGCGGCGGACTCGCGCATCGCCGGGGCGTGGGATGCGGCCGCGTACTGGGACAGGGCGGTGGCCAACTGGCGCAACAGGGTCTGCACCACCGAGGAGTCCCGCTCATGCCCGATGTTGGCCAGCACCAGGTCGGTGAACCAGCCGGCCGTGGCCTCGGCGTCCCGGGTGGCGTCCCAGGCAGCACCCCACAGCAGGGTGCGCGGCAGGGACTCGGCCACGTCCTTCAGCCGCGTGGAGGCGGTCTGCCAGGAGGCGGAGTCCAACCGGATCTTGGCGTAGGCCAGGTCGTCGTCGTTGGGCAGGATCAGGTCCGGGCGCGGCCTGCCGGCCGCCTCGGTCACCTCGGTCACCTCGCCGTCCACGTCCAGCTCGAAGCGGTCGGTGCGCACCAGGCGCCCCGAGTCGTCGGCGGAGTAGAACCCCACGGCCATCCGGTGCGGGCGCAGGATCGAGTCACCGGGCCGGCCGTCTCCCGGCGCCGACTGGCGCAGGCGCAGGGAGGTGATGGCACCGTCGTCGGACTCCTCGCCGTCCACCTCCACGGTGAGGGTGTTGACCCCGGAGGTCTCCAGCCACTGGTGGGTCCACTCGGACAGGTCCCGGCCGGAGGACGCCTCCAGCTCGCGCATCAGGTCCGGCAGCTCGGTGTTGGACCAGGCGTGCTTGCCGAAGTACTCACGCACCCCGGCCATGAAGTTCTCCTGGCCGACCCACGCCACCAGCTGGCGCAGCACGGAGGCGCCCTTGGCGTAGGTGATGCCGTCGAAGTTCACCAGCACGTCCTCCAGGTCCCGGATCTCGGCTTTGATGGGGTGGGTGGAGGAGAGCTGGTCCTGTCGGTAGGCCCAGTTCTTCTCCATCGAGGAGAACGTGGTCCAGGCCCCGGTGTAGCGCGTGTTCTCGGCGGCGGCCAGCGTGGACATGAACTCGGCGAAGGACTCGTTGAGCCACAGGTCGTTCCACCAGCGCATGGTCACCAGGTTCCCGAACCACATGTGGGCCAGCTCGTGCAGGACGGTGATCGCCCGGCGCTCGATCATCGCCTCGGTGACCGTGGAGCGGAAGACGTAGTTCTCCAGGAAGGTCACCGCCCCGGCGTTCTCCATGGCCCCGGCGTTGAACTCGGGCACGAACAGCTGGTCGTACTTCTCGAAGGGGTAGGGGGTGCCGAACTGGGCCTCGAAGAACTCGAAGCCCTGGCGGGTGAGCTCGAAGATGTTCTCGGCGTCCAGGTGCTCGAACAGGGAGGCGCGGCAGTAGGCGCCCAGCGGGATGGTGCGGCCGTCCGCGCTGGTCAGCTCGGAGTGGGCGGACCGGTACGGTCCGGCGATCAGGGCGGTGATGTAGGAGGAGATCCGCGGGGTGGGGGAGAAGGACCACATGGCGGTGCCCTCCGCGGCCCGGACGGGCTCGGGCGTGGGGGAGTTCGAGACGACGCTCCAGTGGTCCGGGGCGGTCACCGTGAAGGCGAAGGCCGCCTTGAGGTCGGGCTGCTCGAACACCGCGAACATGCGCCGGGAGTCCGGGACCTCGAACTGCGTGTACAGGTAGGTCTCGTCGTCCACCGGGTCCACGAAGCGGTGCAGGCCCTCGCCGGTGTTCATGTAGTCCGCCAGCCCGTCCACCACCAGCGTGTTGTGCTCGGCCAACGGACCCACCGTGATGCGCGTGCCGTCGAAGGCGTCCGCGGCCAGCCCGGTGCCGTTCAGGGTGACGGTGGGCGCCTGGCTGGAGACGAAGTCGATGAACGTGCTGCCCCCCACCGCCTCGGGCGCCGCCGTGAAGGTGACCGTGGTCGTCGAGCGGAAGTGGTCGCCGTCGAGGGTGACGTCCAGGACGACGTCGTAGGACTCCACGGACAGGGCCTGAGCACGCTGCTGGGCCTCGGCACGGGTGATGTTCTGGCTGGACACGGGACCTCCGGTCGGGAACGGGTTTGTGAAAGGACTGCTGGCTATCGTGGTCATTGTGCCATCGGCCACCATCGTGAGGATAGGGCTAGGCTGATCGCTGGCCCGAACCACCCGTCCGTCCCCCAGGAGCAGTCCATGCGCGTCCACATCGCCACCGACCACGCCGGCCTCGAGCTCAGCGCCCACCTCATCCGTCACCTCGGGGAGCAGGGGTACGAGATGGTGGACCACGGGCCGCAGTCCTATGACCCGCAGGACGACTACCCGGCGTTCTGCATCCGCGCGGCCCAGGCCGTGGTGGTGGACCAGCGGTCCGGCGTCGAGGCGCTCGGGATCGTGCTCGGCGGCTCGGGCAACGGTGAGCAGATCGCGGCGAACAAGGTCCGTGGTGTCCGCGCCGCGCTCGCGTGGAACCTGGAGACCGCCCGGCTGGCCCGGGAGCACAATGACGCGAACGTGATCGCCGTCGGTGGCCGCCAGCACTCCCTGGAGGAGGCCACCGGGCTCATCGAGGCCTTCCTCGCCGAGCCGTTCTCCGGCGATGAGCGCCACGTGCGCCGCATCGGCAAGATCGCGCACTACGAGTCGACCGGCGAGGTGCAGGACTGACCGGGAGGCCTGCCCGTGCCTGAGGGCCATTCGATCCACCGCCTCGCCCGCCAGTTCGGGGACGTCTTCGGCGGTGAACGGCTGCGGGTGAGCTCGCCGCAGGGACGCTTCACCGACGGCGCACGGCGACTCGACGGCGCCGTCCTCGTGGACGCCCGGGCCCACGGCAAGCACCTGTTCCTCGACTTCGACGTGGACCTGGTGCTGCGCGTGCACCTGGGGCTCTACGGGGCCTGGAGCTTCGGCGGGGACGAGACCTTCCGGGGCGCCTCCTCGATCGGCGCGCCGCGGAGGATGGGGGAGACGGAGACCCCCGACGACGGCGGGGCCCGCGCGTACTCCGGTCCGCCGGAGCCGGTGGGCCAGGTCCGGGCGCGGCTGGTGTCCGCCCATGGCTGGGCGGACCTGCGAGGACCCAGTGCCTGCGAGGTGATCACCCCCGGCGAGGCCGAGGGCGTCGTCGCGCGACTGGGACCGGACCCCCTCGTGACCGGTACCGGCCCCGGGGCGTTCCTGGAGCGGCTGTCCCGCCGCTCCGTGGCCCTGGGCCAGTTGCTGATGGACCAGTCGGTCCTGGCCGGCGTCGGGAACATCTACCGGGCCGAGTCCCTCTTCCGCGCCCGGCTCGACCCCTGGCTGCCCGGACGGAGGGTGGGCGAGGAGGACGGCGTGCGGCTGTGGGACGACCTGGTGGACCTGATGGCCGACGGGGTCCGGGTCGGCCGGATCATCACCACGGACCCGGCACACCGGGACGCGGTGGGCCCTGACGGCGGACCGGCGCCCCTGTGGCCCGACAACGCGTACTACGTGTACCAGCGCGAGGGACTGGACTGCCGGGTGTGCGGCGCCGAGGTCAGGGTGACGCAGATGCAGGCGCGGAACCTGTTCTGGTGCCCGCGCTGCCAGGCGTCCTGACCGGCACACCGCCTCGGCCGGTCATCCGCCCGCCCCGGTGTAGAACCCGTAGGTGGCATCGGCGTTCCTCGCGGCGTGCTCCGGATCGGCGCCGTCCGCCACGTGGGCCGCGGCCCATCCGTCGGCGCAGCCGCGGTAGAACGACCTGCCCTCGTCCGTGAGGGCCCACGCCTCCGCCTCGCCGGGGGAGAGGGAACCCTCGGTGGCCCCCAGGTGCAGTGACAGCCCGAGCAGCCCACCGTCCCAGCCGACGCCCGTGGCCCCGGGGCCGTAGGTATCCCACATCCCCGCGGGCATGTCGGCCACGCGGGCCACGTGCTCGATCGCGCACCGGGTCCGCTCGCCCTCTGCCGTCAGCCGGACGGTCACCCAGGAGACGCCCCCGCCGAACTCCCACGTGATCCGGTAGGACGCAGTGCCTCCGGTCGGCGGGGTGCACTCGAGCACCTCTCCGCCGGCGTTGCCCTCCAGCTGATAGCGTCCGCCGGGCTCCAGCTCTCCGGTGACGGGCAGGAACCAGCGCCTGATGCGATCCGCGGTCGTCACGGCCTCCCAGACGTCGTCGATCGGCGCCGGGTAGGCCTGTTCCAGTGTCTGGACGTGGGAGGGTTCCCCCTCGCGGTCCTCGGTGTGGATGCCCCGCGTCACGGCTGCCAATTGGGACTGGACGTCGACCATGTCATCTCTCCTTGCTGGGTGGGTCCTCCCCGGGGTGTTCCCCGGGGTCACGCTCGGCCGCGAGCCGCCGGTCCCGCCTCCCGCGCGCCAGCTCGGTGCCCAGGGCGTCGAGCCGGGGTTGCCAGAACCGCTCGAAGGCGCTGAGCCACTGGCTCGCCTCCCGGGGGCCCTCGGCACGCACGGCGTAGAGCCGGCGGGTCCCCTCGGGCCGGACGGAGGCGAAGCCGTGCTCCCGCAACACCCTCAGGTGCTGGGAGACCGCGGGTTGGCTGATGCCGAACTCCTCCTGGATCACGGCGCCGATCTCGCCCGCGCTCAGTTCCCCGTCGACGAGCATCTCGAGGATGCGCCGCCGGACCGGGTCGCCGAGGACGTCGAGTGCGTGCATGGACCCAAGGTTTCACCCGAACTTATATAAGTCAATACTGATTCAGCGGGACGGGAGTTCCCTGGGGGCAGGGGCCTGGGACTGTCCGGCGGGGCGCGCTGCGGGCACGGGCCCGGAACGCGGCAAGGGCCCCGACCTGTGCGGTCGGGGCCCTTGCCGGCAGTGGAGGGGATGACGGGAATCGAACCCGCGTAGCCAGTTTGGAAGACTGGGGCTCTACCATTGAGCTACATCCCCACGGCGCCGCATCCCGCCACATCGGCCGGGAACAGCGTGGTAGAGCGTACCAAGGATCGAGGCGACGCCGCAAAGCGGCAGGCGTACCGCCGCCGGGCCCCGGAGGTCGCCGGAATGCGGACCATGGCGTGGGAATGCGTACACTGGTCTCTGGCCAGAAACGGCCAGGGCCGTCTGCGGGGTGTAGCTCAGCTTGGTAGAGCGCGCGCTTTGGGAGCGTGAGGCCGCAGGTTCAAATCCTGTCACCCCGACGTCATGGCCCCCGGTGGGGCCTGATTCACCGGATGCCCGGCGGCCGGGCAACGAGAAGTGCCCATCAGACGAGACAAGCAATCCACACAGGAGTCCTAAGTGGTCAAGAGCACCGCAGAAAACCTCAGCCCGACCCGGGTCAAGCTGGACGTCGAGGTCCCCTTCGAGGACCTCAAGCCACGCCTGGACGATGCCTACAAGACCGTGGCCAACCAGATCCAGGTCCCCGGCTTCCGTAAGGGCAAGGTTCCGGCGCGCATCATCGACCAGCGCATCGGGCGTGGCTACGTGGTGGAGACCGCCGTCAACGAGGGTCTGAACGACTTCTACCAGCAGGCGCTGATCGAGACGGAGACCACCCCGATGGCCCGTCCCGAGGTCGAGGTCACCTCGATGCCCGGTGTCGACGGCGATGCCGAGGGCCCGCTGAAGTTCACCGTCGAGGTGGACATCCGCCCGGAGATCGAGTTGCCGGACTACAAGGGTCTGAAGGTCACCGTGGAGCCCGCCGCGGCCTCCGAGGAGGACGAGCAGAAGGCCCTGGACGAGCTGCGCTCCCGCTTCGGCACCCTGAAGGCCGTGGACCGCCCCGCCGCCCAGGACGACTTCGTCACCATCACGCTGACCGCCAGCATCGGCGACGAGCAGGTCGACCACGCCGAGGACCTGTCCTACCAGGTCGGCGCCGGCACCATGCTGGACGGCATGGACGAGGCTCTCGAGGGCCTCTCCGCCGGCGAGGACGCCGTCTTCGAGACCACGCTGGCCGGTGGCGAGCACTCCGGCGAGAAGGCCACCGTCAAGGTCGTCCTGGGCTCCGTCAAGGAGCGCGAGCTGCCCGAGGCCGATGACGACTTCGCCCAGCTGGCGTCCGAGTTCGACACCATCGAGGAGCTGAAGGCCGACCTGAAGGCCAAGGCCGCCGAGGGCGCCGTCACCGGTCAGGGCATCGAGGCCCGGGACAAGGTCCTGGAGGAGCTGGTCAAGCTCGTCGAGGTCCCGGTGCCCGACTCCGTGGTCACCGAGCAGGTCGAGCAGCACTTCGCCCAGGGCGGCCACGCCGAGGGTGACGACCACGACACCGAGGAGCACCGCGCCGAGGTGGAGCAGAACGCCCGCGAGGCCTTCCGCAACGAGATCATCCTCGACAAGGTCGCGGACGCCGAGGAGATCGGCGTGGACCAGGGTGAGCTGATCGAGTACATCATCTCCACCTCCCAGCAGTACGGCATGGACCCGAACCAGTTCGCGCAGATGCTGGACCAGGCCGGCCAGGTCCCGATGATCATGGGCGAGGTCCGCCGCCGCAAGGCGCTGGCCAAGGTCCTGGAGTACGCCGAGGTCACCGACACCGAGGGCAATGCCGTGGACCTGACCGCCTTCGTGACCCCGGGTGGTGCCGAGGCCGTCGAGGCCGACGCCGCTGAGTCGGCGGAATCCGCTGACTCTGCCGACTCAGCTGACTCGGCGGATTCCGCCGACAGCGCTGACTCCGCCCCGTCGCCGGCCGAGGCCGCCGAGGAGGCTCCGGCCAAGAAGGCCCCCGCCAAGAAGGCCCCCGCCAAGAAGACCCCGGCCAAGTCCGCCGCCGCCACGGCAGATGACGCAGAGGCGGAGGAGTCCGAGGCCCCGGCCAAGAAGGCCCCCGCCAAGAAGGCTCCGGCGAAGAAGGCCCCGGCCAAGAAGGCCCCGGCGAAGTCCGCTGCCGCCCAGGCCGAGGACTCCGCCGAGGAGTCGGAGGCCCCGGCGAAGAAGGCTCCCGCCAAGAGGGCCCCGGCGAAGAAGGCCCCGGCCAAGTCCACCGCCGCCAAGGCTGAGGAGAAGGCCGAGCCCACGGAGGCCTGAGCCTTCCGGGGCGTCGCCTGCGCGGCAGGGTGACCCCCGGCAGGTGACCCCTGGCCGGGCCGGACTGCCCGCCATCACCCGGATGCCCGGGCCCACGGACCATCGGTCCGGGGGCCCGGGCATCCTGCGCACCGCCCCGCACGGCTCCGCTGCTCTGCCGGCCGTGCGGGGCGGCGTCGGGACTGCACGCCAACAGCGAACAGCCGGGTCAGAAGGACCCGGGTGGGGTGCGGGGCCAGTAGTCTCTGATCAAGACCCGTGCCACCGGTGTATCCGGTGGACACCTGAAGTCCATCAGAAGGAAGGCAGGGCGCCATGTCCGCATCGTCCACTGCTCCCCGTATGGCGTCGGTTGACCCGGCGGCCCGCGAGGACTACATCTACAACCGCCTGCTCAAGGAACGCATCATCTGGCTCGGTTCCGAGGTGATGGATGAGAACGCGAACGCCATCTGCTCCCAGATGCTCCTGCTGTCCGCCGAGGACCCGGAGAAGGACATCTACCTGTACATCAACTCCCCGGGTGGGTCCATCACCGCGGGCATGGCGATCTACGACACCATGAAGTACATCCCGAACGACGTGGTGACCGTGGCCACCGGCATGGCCGCCTCGATGGGCCAGTTCCTGCTGTCCTCCGGGACCAAGGGCAAGCGTTACGCCACGCCGCACGCCCGCATCCTGATGCACCAGCCCTCCGGCGGCATCGGCGGCACGGAGTCTGACATCCGCATCCAGGCCCAGCTGATCCTGCACATGAAGCAGGTCATGGCCGAGCTCACCGCGGAACAGACCGGCCAGACCGTGGACACGATCCTCAAGGACAACGAGCGGGACAAGTGGTTCACCGCCCAGGAGGGCCTGGAGTACGGGTTCTTCGACCACATCGCCGAACGTGCCGGCACCGTGTCCGGCGGCGGAGGCGTGGACAACTCCTGATCCCCCGGATCGAGACCGTCCGCCCGACTCCCACAGACCCTTCGCCCAGGAGAGACCAGAGATGAACCACCAGTTCCCCGTCGGAATGCCCTCCGGTGCCGGCCAGCCGGTCCCGAGCAACCGCTACATCCTGCCCCAGTTCGAGGAGCGCACCCCCTACGGCTTCAAGCGGCAGGACCCCTACGCCAAGCTGTTCGAGGACCGCATCGTGTTCCTCGGCGTCCAGGTGGACGACGCCGCCGCGGACGACATCATGGCCCAGCTGCTCGTGCTGGAGTCCATGGACTCCGAGCGGGACATCACCCTGTACATCAACTCGCCGGGTGGCTCCTTCACCGCGATGACGGCGATCTACGACACGATGCAGTTCATCCGTCCCGAGGTCCAGACCGTGTGCCTGGGCCAGGCCGCCTCGGCCGCCGCGGTGCTGCTGGCCGCCGGCGCCCCCGGCAAGCGGCTGGCGCTGCCCAACGCCCGCGTGCTGATTCACCAGCCGTCCATGGGCGGGGACCGCGGCACCGCCACGGACCTGCAGATCCACGCCGAGGAGCTGCTGCGCATCCGCACCTGGATGGAGGAGACGCTGGCCGCGCATACCGACAAGACCGCCGAGCAGGTGCGCCAGGACATCGACCGGGACAAGTTCCTCTCGGCCGCCGGGGCCAAGGAGTACGGCCTCGTGGACGAGGTGCTGGAGTCCCGCAAGATCACCAAGCCGCAGCTGAGCAGCTGACCGGCGGCAGCGCTCCGGTCCGGTTCCGCTGAGGTTCCCGACGGCGGCCCCCACCCTGCAGCGCCCACGCGGCCAGGGTGGGGGCCGCCGTTGCAATCCACCGGCTTAGCCCGTCCACCCCCTAAGCTGTAATGGCAGTACCTCGGGATCCGGGCAGGATCCCACCCCCTAACGAGGAGAACCCCGTATGGCCCGCATCGGCGAGAGCGCTGACCTGCTCAAGTGCTCATTCTGTGGAAAGAGCCAGAAGCAGGTCAGGAAACTGATCGCAGGCCCCGGTGTCTACATCTGCGATGAGTGCATCGAGCTGTGCAACGAGATCATCGAGGAGGAGCTCTCCGAGGTCGCCGAGACCGCCGAGGTCGAGCTGCCCAAGCCGCGGGAGATCTACGACTTCCTCGAGGAGTACGTGATCGGCCAGACCGAGGCCAAGAGGTCCCTCGCCGTCGCCGTCTACAACCACTACAAGCGCATCCGCACCGGACAGCAGACCAAGGAGAGCTCCCTGCTGGACCGTCACGGTGAGGACTCGGAGCTGGCCGACGTCGAGGTCGGCAAGTCCAACATCCTGCTCGTCGGACCCACCGGCTCCGGCAAGACCTATCTCGCACAGACCCTGGCGCGCAAGCTCAACGTCCCCTTCGCCGTCGCGGACGCGACCTCACTGACCGAGGCCGGATACGTGGGCGAGGACGTGGAGAACATCCTGCTCAAGCTCATCCAGGCCGCGGACTACGACGTCAAGAAGGCCGAGCAGGGCATCATCTACATCGACGAGATCGACAAGATCTCGCGGAAGTCCGAGAACCCCTCCATCACCCGGGACGTCTCCGGTGAGGGCGTGCAGCAGGCCCTGCTGAAGATCCTCGAGGGCACCACGGCCGCCGTCCCCCCGCAGGGTGGCCGCAAGCACCCGCACCAGGAGTTCCTGCAGATCGACACGTCGAACGTGCTGTTCATCGTGGCCGGTGCGTTCGCCGGTCTGGACGACATCATCGCCTCCCGTGCCGGCAGCAAGGGCATCGGCTTCGGCGCCCCGCTGAACACCATCGGCAAGCGGGACGTGTCCTACGCGGACGTCCGCCCCGAGGACCTGCTGAAGTTCGGGCTGATCCCGGAGTTCATCGGTCGCCTGCCCGTCATCACCACGGTGGACAACCTCGACCACGCGCAGCTCATCAGCATCCTCACCGAGCCGAGGAACGCGCTGCTGAAGCAGTACCAGAAGATGTTCCTGATGGACGGCGTGGAACTGCAGTTCGACCAGGACGCCCTGGACGCCGTGGTGGACCAGGCGGAGGACCGGGGGACCGGCGCCCGCGGGCTGCGCTCCATCATGGAGGAGGTCCTCAAGCCCGTCATGTTCGACCTGCCCTCCCGCGAGGACATCGCCACGGTGGTCATCACCGGGGACGTGGTCCGCGAGGGCGCCGAACCGACCCTCATCTCGCAGGAAGTCCAGCGCAAGCGCCGGAATAAGTCCGCCTGAGATACGGTTGCGCCTGGAAGACCCACCCCCACCGATCGCCGTGGTCTGACGGCGAAGAGGAGCACAGTGACTGACCTGAAGACCGATCCGCGCACCGAGGAGCTCGACGAGGGCACCGCCGACGTCCAGACCGTCGACTTCTGGTTCGACTGCACCTGCCCGTACGCGTGGATCACCTCTCGCTGGATGCACGAGGTCGAGGCGGTCCGTCCGATCAGCGTCCGGTGGCGCATCATGTCCCTGTCCGTGCTCAATGAGGGTCGCGACCTGGACCCGGGGTACCTGGAGGCGATGGACAGGGCCTGGCTGCCGGCCCGCGCCGCCACCCAGGTCTGGGACCGCCACGGGGACGAGGTCCTCGGGAAGTTCTACACCGCCGTCGGCACCCGCGTGCACAACGAGGGGAACAAGGACTACGAGGCCGTCATCGCCGCAGCGCTGGCGGAATTGGGTCTGGACGCCGGGATCCTCGACGCCGCGAGGACTGATGTCCTGGACGAGAAGATGCGCGAGTCCCACCAGGAGGGCATCGACCAGGTGGGTGATGAGGTCGGCACCCCGGTGGTCGCCTTCAACGGCACCGCCTTCTTCGGCCCCGTGATGACCCGTATTCCCCGCGGTGAGGAAGCCGGCCGGATGTTCGACGGCGCGGTGGCCCTGGCCGAGTTCCCGTACTTCTACGAGATCAAGCGTTCCCGCACCACCAAGCCGCAATTCGATTGAGCACGTGCGCGATGACCGGTGAGTGGCAGCGTCGCGGTCGTCGCCCGGGCTGAACCGCCGACCTGCGCCGATGGAGCAACCACAGCACGCCTCGGCGCCACCAGCACAGACAGTAGGAGCCCGGACCATCAGGTCCGGGCTCCTACTGTCTGTGGTGTCTAGGCTGGCTGTCAGGCCTCCACGGCCGCGGCCAGCCGGACCTCGGACACCGAGACGTCCGCGTCCTCCGCCGGGGTGCCGGCCGTGAGGGTCAGTTCCTGGACGTTGCCGGCGGCCTTGAGGTCCGCCAGCCCGCCGCGCAGCGAGGTGAGGCGACTCTCCGGGGCGGTCACGACGGCGGAGAGCACCTCGGTGCGCTGCTTCACCTTGGCCTCGGACTTGGCCTTCCGGATGCCGCCGAGCGCCAGGGCGACTGTGGTGAGCACGTCAGCGGTGGCACCGGTGGCGGCCGCCTCGATGCCCGCGATCTCGGCGGGCAGTCCCGGCCAGGGGGCGCGGTGCACGGAGCCGGTGCGCCACCAGCCCCAGACCTCGTCCGTGGCGAAGGGCTGGAACGGGGCGAGCAGGCGCAGCAGCGCGTCCAGGGTGGTGGCCAGGGTGGCGCGCACGGAGGCCTGCTCGGCCTCGCCGTGGCCCCCGTAGGCACGGTCCTTGATCAGCTCCACGTAGTCGTCCGTGAACTGCCAGAAGAAGGACTCGGTCAGGTTCAGCGCCCGCGCGTAGTCGTAGGCCTCGAAGGCACGGGTGGACTGGGCCACCGTGTCGTAGAGGCGGACCATCAGGGAGCGGTCCAGCGCGTTGGTGATGACCTCTGCGGACTCGGCGCGGGAGACCACGTCCCGCTCGGTGGCACCCAGGTTCAGCGCGAACTTGGAGGCGTTCAGCAGCTTGATGGCCAGCCGGCGCCCGATCTTCATCTGGGCGACCTCATAGGCGGTGTCCGCGCCGAGCTTGGCGGAGGCGGCCCAGTAGCGGACGGCGTCCGAGCCGAACTCGTCCAGCACGTCGGTGGGGACCACCACGTTGCCCTTGGACTTCGACATCTTCTTCCGGTCCGGGTCCAGGATCCAGCCGGACAGGGCGGTGTGGTGCCACGGCACGGAGTCGTTGAGGGCATCGGCGCGGACCACGGTCGAGAACAGCCAGGTCCGGATGATGTCGTGGCCCTGGGGGCGCAGGTCGAACGGGAAGACCTTGCCGAAGAACGCCTCGTCCCGTCCCCACTTGCCCACGATCTGCGGGGTCAGCGAGGAGGTCGCCCAGGTGTCGAGCACGTCCGGATCGCCGGTGAACCCTCCGGCCACCCCGCGCTGGGACTCCTCGTAACCGGGCGCCGGCTCGGCCACCGGGTCCACCGGCAGCTGGTCCTCGGACGGCAGGATCGGGTGCTCGTAGTCCGGCTCGCCGTGCTCGTCCAGGGGGTACCAGACCGGGATGGGGACCCCGAAGAAGCGCTGGCGGGAGACCAGCCAGTCACCGTTGAGGCCCTCCACCCAGTTCTCGTACCGGTGCCGCATGTGCTCCGGATGCCAGTTCAGGGACCGGCCGCGTGCCACCAGCTTCTCGCGACGCTCGGCGTCGCGTCCGCCGTTGCGGATGTACCACTGGCGGGAGGAGATGACCTCGAGGGGCTTGTCGCCCTTCTCGTAGAAGTTCACGGCGTGCATGATCTTCTTCGGCTCGCCGTCCATCAGTCCGGCCTCGGTCAGGGCGGCGACGACGGTCTCCTTGGCGGAGAACACGGTCTTGCCGGCCAGGGCGGCGTAGTGCTCGCGGCCGGCCTCGGTGGTGATCCACTCCGGGGTCTCGGCGTGGAACCGGCCGTCACGGCCGACCACGGTGCGGGTGGGCAGTTGCAGCTCGCGCCACCAGGTGACGTCGGTGAGATCGCCGAAGGTGCACACCATGGCGATGCCGGAGCCCTTGTCCGGCTGTGCCAGCGGGTGGGCCTTGACCTCCACGGGCACCTCGAACAGGGGAGAGGTCACGAAGGTGCCGAACAGCGGCTGGTACCGCTCGTCGTCGGGATGGGCCACGAGGGCGGTGCAGGCCGGCAGCAGCTCGGGCCGGGTGGTCTCGATGTAGACCTGCTCCCCGGACGCGGTGGTGAACGGGTACCGATGGTAGGCGCCGGGGACCTCGCGGTCCTCGAGCTCGGCCTGGGCCACGGCGGTGCGGAAGGTCACGTCCCACAGGGTGGGGGCCTCGGCCAGGTAGGCGTCGCCCGTGGCCAGGTTCTGCAGGAAGGCGCGCTGGGAGACGGACCGGGAGGTGTCGTCGATCGTGCGGTAGGTCAGAGACCAGTCCACGGACAGCCCGAGGCGGGTGAACAACCCCTCGAAGACCTTCTCGTCCTCGACCGCGAGCTCCTCGCACAGCTCGATGAAGTTCCTGCGGGAGACGACGTCCCAGTCCCGCTGGTTCTTCGCCGGCTTCTCCGGGGGGCGGTAGCCCTCGATATAGGGCTTCGTCGGGTCGCAGCGCACGCCGTAGTAGTTCTGCACGCGGCGCTCGGTGGGCAGTCCGTTGTCGTCCCAGCCCATCGGGTAGAACACGTTCTTGCCGGTCATGCGCTGGTAGCGGGCCAGCACGTCCGTCTGGGTGTAGGAGAACATGTGGCCCACGTGCAGCGAACCGGAGGCGGTCGGCGGGGGCGTGTCGATCGAGTAGACCTCACCCCGGACGGTGTCCTCGTCGAAGGCGTAGGTGCCCTCGGCGCGCCAGCGGGCCGAGAGCTTGTCCTCCAGGCCCTCCAGGGCGGGCTTGTCCGGAACGGTCACGGCGGGGGTCGGGGAAACGGGCGTGTCTGTGCCCGGGGTCTGTTCAGCCATGTCCTCGATTGTCCCATGTCGTCCGGTCCCGTCCCGCACCCGCCCCGGCGGCGGCACGTCGTGCGCGGAGAGGAGACCTACAGTGGTGCCATGACCGAGACCCAGAGCACACCAGAGTCAGAGCACGCGGGGCGCCACGCCGCCGTCGTGACCGGGGCCTCCTCCGGGATCGGCCGCGCCACCGCCCTGCGGCTGGCCGCCGAGGGGTGGACGGTGTTCGCCGTCGCCCGCCGCGCCGCCCGCTTGCAGGCACTCGCCGAGGAGGCCGCCGGCTCGCCGGGACGGATCGTGGCGCTGCCGGCGGACGTGACGTCCGCACGGGAGATGTACTGGGTGCGCGACCAGGTCGCGGAGAACGGCGGGGTGGACACGGTGCTGTGCATCGCCGGCGGTGCGCTGGGCACGGACCGCGTGTCCGAGGGCGGACTGGACGACTGGGACTGGATGTTCCGGGTCAACGTCCAGGGCACGCTGAACACCGTGCAGGCCCTCCTGCCGATGCTCCGGGAGACCGGGCGGGGCACCGTGCTGGTGCTGACCTCGACGGCGGCGCTGGCCAGCTACGAGGGTGGCGGCGGGTACAACGCGGCCAAGATGGCCGAACACGGTCTCGTCGGGGCGCTGCGCCTGGAGGAGGCCGAGCACAACGTGCGCGTGGTGGAGGTGCTGCCCGGGATGGTGCACACCGAGGAGTTCACCCGGAACCGGCTGCGCGGCGACCAGGCGGCCGCGGACAGCGTCTACGCGGGTGTGGAGAAGCCCCTGACCGCCGAGGACGTGGCGGACGTCTGCGCGTATGCCGTGTCCGTGCCGCACCACGTCAACCTGGACCAGGTCGTGATGCGGCCGGTCGCCCAGGCCGCCCAGTTCAAGGTGATCCGGACGTGAGGACCCGGTGACCCACGCGCGCACGACCGTGGCGTAGAATCGGCGGCAAAGCACTGACCCGGCCATCACCGGTGAGCTTCCGGAAGAACAGGCGCGTGCTGCCGCCGGCGGACCCGGGTCCGCCAGGCGCCAGGACGGCCCCAGTAGAACCGGACGGGTAAGCCCGTCACAGCAGTCACGAGCGGTCGCCCGGGCCCTCGGAGGCCCACGGCCGGCGCCCGCCGGACCCGGGCCCACCGGAACGGGGCGGCAAGCAGGGTGGTACCGCGCCGCCGTCGTCCCCGGGGAACACCCCGGGAGGCGGCCAGGCGTCCTTGCAGACACGCAGCAGAACGCAGCCCACGTCGAGACAAGGACGGCCACACCGTGTACCCCCTCGCCAGTTCCGACCCGCACGCGGAGTCCCAGAACACCACCCCGGCCTCACCGCGCTTCCCCGAGATCGAGCGGCGCATCCTGCAGTACTGGGAGGAGGACGGGACCTTCCAGGCCTCCATCGAGCACCGTCCCGCCCACCGCGAGGACGGCACGCCGAACGAGTTCGTCTTCTATGACGGCCCGCCCTTCGCCAACGGCCTGCCGCACTACGGGCACCTGCTGACCGGTTACGTCAAGGACCTCGTGGCCCGCTACCAGACCCAGCAGGGCCGCCGCGTGGAGCGCCGCTTCGGCTGGGACACCCACGGGCTGCCCGCCGAGCTGGAGGCGATGAAGCAGCTGGGGATGACGGACAAGGCCCAGATCGAGGGCATGGGCATCGACGCGTTCAACGACGCCTGCCGAGCCTCGGTGCTGAAGTACACCGAGGAGTGGAAGGACTACGTCAACCGGCAGGCCCGCTGGGTGGACTTCGAGAACGACTACAAGACCCTGAACCCCGAGTTCATGGAGTCCGTGCTCTGGGCCTTCAAGACCCTGCACGACAAGGGCCTGACGTACCGCGGCTTCCGCGTGCTGCCCTACTGCTGGAAGGACGAGACCCCGCTGTCCAACCACGAGCTGCGCATGGACGAGGACGTCTACAAGTCCCGCCAGGATCCCTCCGTCACGGTGGCCTTCCCGATCACCGGCCTGCCCGCGGACGCGGAGCTGGTGCCCGCCGGCGGGGCCGACGCCGGCCTGGCCGCAGAGCTCACCGGCGTGCGCGTGCTGGCCTGGACCACCACGCCGTGGACGCTGCCGACCAACGAGGCGCTCGTGGTCGGGCCCGAGATCACCTACGCGGTGGTCCCGGCCGGTCCGGACGCCGCGGAGGACGTGGCCGGTCACCGGTACCTGCTGGCCCAGGACCTGCTCGGTGCGCACGCCCGGGAGCTGGGCTACGCCGACGCCGGCGCGATCACCGAGGCGGTGACGGCCACCTACCCCGGCACCCGGCTGGGCGGACTGCTGTACGAGCCGCTGTTCACCTACTTCGCGGACGCCGAGGCCTACGGCACCGGGCGGGCGTGGCGGCTGCTCGTGGACGACTACGTCTCCACGGACGACGGCACCGGCGTGGTCCACCAGGCCCCCGCCTACGGTGAGGACGACCAGCGGGTCTGTGAGGCCAACGGCATCCCGGTCATCCTCTCGGTGGACGAGGGCGCCCGGTTCCTGCCGCTGTTCGGGGACGAGGCCCGCGGCGACGGCGTGCTCAAGGACATCGCCGGCGTCCAGGTGTTCGAGGCGAACCGGACCATCATCCGGGCGCTGCGCGCGGCCGGGAAGCTGGTCAGGGAGGCCTCCTACGAGCACTCCTACCCGCACTGCTGGCGTTGCCGCACCCCGCTGATCTACCGCGCCATCACCTCTTGGTACGTCTCCGTCACCTCGTTCAAGGACCGGATGGTCGAGCTCAACGAGCAGATCACCTGGATCCCGGAGAACGTCAAGCACGGCCAGTTCGGCAAGTGGCTGGAGAACGCCCGGGACTGGTCCATCTCCCGCAACCGGTACTGGGGCTCGCCGATCCCGGTGTGGGAGTCCGACCACCCGGACCACCCGCGCCAGGAGGTCTACGGCTCGCTGGCCGAGCTCGAGGAGGCCTTCGGCCGGCTGCCGCGCAACGCCGCCGGCGAGGTGGACCTGCACCGGCCCTGGATCGACGACCTGACCCGCCCGCACCCCGACCCGGAGGCCGCCGCCGCCGGGGCGACGATGCGCCGCGTCGAGGACGTCCTGGACGTCTGGTTCGACTCCGGCTCGATGCCGTACGCCCAGGTGCACTACCCGTTCGAGAACCGCGAGTGGTTCGACGGCGGCCACAACCCGGCCGACTTCATCGTGGAGTACATCGGCCAGACCCGCGGCTGGTTCTACACCATGCACGTGCTGGCCACCGCCCTGTTCGACCGGCCCGCGTTCTCCAACGTCATCAGCCACGGGATCGTGCTCGGCTCGGACGGGCAGAAGATGTCCAAGTCCCTGAAGAACTACCCGGACGTCTCCGAGGTCCTGGACCGCGACGGCTCCGACGCGATGCGCTGGTTCCTCATGGCCTCCCCGATCCTGCGCGGCGGCAACCTGGTCGTCACGGAGGAGGGCATCCGCGAGGGCACCCGCCAGGTGCTGCTGCCGGCCTGGAACGTGTGGCACTTCTTCAGCCTCTACGCCAACTCCGCCCGCGGCCTGTCCGCAGAGGGCGGCAAACGGCCGGAGGGCTACCGCGCCCAGGCCCGGTACGAGTCCACCGACCCGCTGGACCAGTACATCCTGGCCGCCACGGCGCGCATGCTCACCGAGGTCAAGTCCGGACTGGACGCCTACGAGGTCTCGGACGCCACGGAGGCGCTGCGCGTCTACATGGACACCATGACCAACTGGTACGTGCGCCGGTCCCGCCAGCGGTTCTTCGACGAGGACACCCAGGCCCTGGACGTCCTGTACACCTGCCTCGAGGCCTTCTGCCGGGCCGCGGCCCCGCTGATGCCGCTGGTCTCGGAGGAGATCTGGCGCGGGCTGACCGGTGGCCGTTCGGTGCACCTGACCGACTACCCGGACCCGGCACCGTTCCTGTCCGGCTTCGCGTCGGCGGAGGAGGCCGGGCGGCTGGTGGAGCGGATGGAGACGGTGCGCCGCATCGCCTCGGCCGGTTCCTCCCTGCGCAAGGGGGCCAAGCGGCGGGTGCGACTGCCGCTGCAGTCGCTGACCGTAGTGGTGCCCGGCGCCGCCGGACTGGCGGGCCCCTACGCCGACATCATCCGGGACGAGCTGAACCTGAAGTCCGTGGACCTGCAGGACGCGGGCGAGGTCTCCGCCGCGGACTACGGCATCAGCCAGTCCCTGGCGGTCAACGCCCGGGCCGCCGGACCGCGGCTGGGCAAGCAGGTCCAGGCCGTCATCAAGGCCGCGAAGTCCGGTGACTGGCGGCTCGAGGAGGACGGCACGGTGGTGGCCGGCGGTATCGAGCTGGCCGAGGGGGAGTACTCCCTGCAGACCACCGTGGGGGCACCGGCCGGTGCGGACGGTGCCCCCGACGGCGGGGGCGCGGCCGATGATCGCGCCGTCGCCCGGCGGCTTCCTGGTCCTGGACACCTCCGTGTCCGCGGAGCTGGCGGCCGAGGGCACGGCGCGGGACGTGGTCCGTGCCGTGCAGTCGGCCCGCAAGGACGCCGGACTGGAGGTCTCGGACCGGGTGCGGACCGTGATCACCGGACCGGCCGCCGTCGTGCAGGCCGTGGACGCGCACCGGGACCTGGTCTCGGGCGAGACCCTGACCGTGGAGCTGGTGCTGGAGGACTCCGGTGCCGCGGACCCGCGCCGGGACCCGGCCGAGGACGCCACCAGGACCGTCCAGGTGGCGGTCGCCCCGGTCGCCGCCGTCGCCGGGGCCGTGACCGCGGGGGGTGACGCGTGAGCGCCGCGGCTGCCGGCGGGGGACCCCGGACGGTGGAGGCCGTCTACCGGGACCTGCTCGCCCGGGCCCCGGAGAACAAGATGGAACCGCGCATGGCGCCGCTCTGGCGGGCCATGGAACTGCTCGGCGAGCCCCAGAAGGCCGCCCCGGTCATCCACCTGACCGGGACCAACGGCAAGACCTCCACGGCGCGGATCATCGAGTCCGTGCTGCGGGCGTACGGGCTGCGGACCGGACGGTACACCTCACCGCACCTGACCTCCGTGACCGAGCGGATCAGCATCGACGGCGCCCCGGTGCCGAACGAGACGTTCGTGCGGATCTGGAACGAGATCCTGCCGGTGGTCCGGGTCGTGGACGCCGAGCTGGAGGCGGCCGGGGAGAACCGGCTGACCTACTTCGAGTGCGTGACCATCCTGGGCTTCGCCGTGTTCGCGGACGAGCCGGTGGACGTGGTGGTGCTCGAGGTGGGCCTGGGCGGCATCACCGATGCCACCAACGTGGCCGACGGAGTGGTCTCCGTGGTGACGCCGATCTCCGCGGACCACACCGACCTGCTGGGGGACACCGACGCCGAGATCGCCCGGGAGAAGGCCGGGATCATCAAGCCCGGCGGATTCCTCGTCTCGGCCGCCCAGGACCCGGAGGCGGCACAGGTGTTGCTGGACGCGGCGCGTGCCGTGGACGCCCCGTTCCGCTTCGAGGGGGTGGACTTCGGCGTGGAGTCCCGCTCGGTGGCGGTCGGCGGCCAGCAGGTCACCGTGCAGGGCATCGCCGGGCGCTACCCGGATCTGACCCTGCCGCTGCACGGAGAGCACCAGGCCGAGAACCTGGCGGTGGCCGTGGCGGCGCTGGAGGCGTTCTTCGGCGGCGAGAGGGAACTGGAATCCGGGCTGCTGCAGGAAGGCGTGGGCGCCGTGTCCACACCGGGCCGGATGGAGGTGGTGCGCACCGCGCCGACCCTCGTGGTCGATGCCGCTCACAACCCCGCCGGGATCGCCGCCACCGCCAAGGCCCTGCAGGAGGCCTTCGGCTTCGAGAAGCTGGTGCTGGTGGTGGGCATCCTGCGGGAGAAGGACGCGCTGGAGATGCTGACCGTGCTCTACCGGCAGTTCGGGGACCTGGTCGAGGACCTCTGCCTGACCCAGTCGGACTCGCCGCGGGCGATCCCGGCGGGCGAACTGGCCCAGACCGCGCTGGACGCGGGCTGGCCCGAGGACGACATCCACGCCACTGAGTCCATCCCGGACGCCCTGGAGTGGGCCGTGGGCCGGGCGGAGGCCACCGAGGGCGCCGGCGCCGGAACCGGTGGCGGCGTGCTCGTGACCGGGTCCATCACCCTGGTGGCCGAGGTGCGCGAGCTGCTCGGCGCCCCGGCGGCCGAGGCGGCGATGCCCGGGGCCCCCGGCGTGGTCCCGGTGGCACCCGGGGTCGAGGTGTTCGCGGACATGGGGCTGGAACTCGGTGACGGCCTGGACGAGGACGAGGACGACGAGGACATCTTCGCCGACGACACCTATGGCCTCGCCGAGGCGGAGGCGGGTGACGGATCCGCCCGCGCCGGGGGCCCGGAGCGGGCCGCGGGGCAGGATGACGACACCTTCGGCGTCGAGGACGCCGGGCACGATGACGGCTCGAGGGATCGGGGGAGGACGACGTGAGCGACCAGCAGTCCGGACAGGCCGGCCCGCCCGCTGACGGCGCCTCGGAGCAACCCGGCCGCGAGTCCTGGCGGCCCGCCCGCGAGACGAGGGCCCAACGTGAGTGGAAGCCCGGCCAGGTGAAGAAGGCCCGCTCCATCCGTGCCACGTTCACCTCGAGCGTGCTCGTCCTGGAGGCGCTGGTCCTGGTGCTCTTCGGACTGGCCCTGTTCGGCGTCCACCGGGGGGAGCCCCAGGCCGGCTGGATCCTGGGGGTCTCCCTGGTCCTCGCCGTCGTCGCGATCTTCACCTGTGCCCTGGTCCGCAAGCCGGTGGGCATCTGGATCGGCTGGGGCCTGCAGGTGGTCCTGCTGCTCGGGGTCTTCCTGGAGTACACGATGGTGATCATCGGGGTCGGCTTCGGCCTCGCGTGGTGGTACGCCGTCACCAAGGGCGGCCAGATCGACCGCGAGAACCGCCGCCGGGCCGAGGCGGAGGCACGCTGGCGCGCCGAGCACCCGGACGCCGAGTGAACCCCGCGGTCCGTGGCGGGCACCGGAACGCGGTGTCCGCCACGGCCGCCGGTCCGTGGCGGATGGATGCGCCAGGCCCTCTCGAGGGACCGTTAGGGTTGACCTGACGGCCAGCGGGCATCCTCCGACTGGCCCCCGCCCATGTCCATGACCGAATCCACCCAGGAGCGATTGTGACCACTCACCCCGAACAGACCCTCGTCCTCATCAAGCCGGACGGCGTCGCCCGCAACCTCACCGGACAGATCCTGGCCCGCATCGAGGCCAAGGGCTACGTCATCGCCGACCTGAAGATGCAGGTCCCGACCCGCGAGATGCTGGTCAGGCACTACGAGGAGCACGAGGGCAAGCCGTTCTTCGAGCCGCTGGTCGAGTTCATGGGGTCCGGCCCGGTCGTGGCCGTGCGCGTCCAGGGCCACCGGGTCATCGAGGGCTTCCGCTCCCTGGCCGGGGCCACCGAGCCGACCGCTGCCGCGCCGGGGACCATCCGCGGTGACCTCGGCCGCGACTGGGGCGAGTCCGTCCAGAAGAACCTGGTCCACGGTTCGGACTCCACGCTCTCCGCCGAGCGCGAGCTGGGGATCTGGTTCGCCTGACCGCGCGCCGGCGGGGCACGGCGCAGGAGGGGAGTGGCCGCACGGCCACCCTGGTCCCTAGGATCGCTCCATGAGCACCCAGCCCGATGCCCCGTACTTCCTGGGCGGTCCGTACCGTGAACTCACGGTCCTCGACGCCCCGGAGGTCCCCACCGTGGTCACCGTGGCCAGGGACTATCCGATGGACCGGATGGCGGAGATCTTCGACTCCACGTTCAGCGCACTGTTCCCCGCGCTCGGCGAGCAGGGGATCCAACCGGTGGGTCCGGCCTTCGCCCTGCACACCCGGATGCCCACGGACACGGTGGACTTCGAGGTCGGTGTCCCCGTGGACCGCCCGCTGCCGGGGGCGAGGACCGCGGGGCCCGGCCCGACCCTGTCACCCTCGCGGCTGCCGGGGGGCCGGATCGCCGTCATCTCCCACCTCGGCCCCTACGACGGGCTCGGGGAGGCGTGGTCGCGCTTCATGCAGGCCGTGGCGGACTCCGGCCACCAGCCCGCCCTGCCCTTCTGGGAGGTCTACGTGACCGAGCCCAGCCCGGACGCCGACCCCTCGACGATGCGCACGGACCTGGTCACCCTGCTGGCTGTCCGGGAGGGCGCGTGAGCGCCTCTCCCGCCTAGAAGAAGGCGTTGGAGAACCGGAGCATGATCGAGGCCAGCACGCCCACGTAGAGCAGGGCGATGATCGGCCAGGACCACTCGGCGGCGAACGTCCGCACCCCGGCCGGTGCCGGGATCACGCCGTGTTGCAGGTTGCGCGAGGTGAGCAGCACGAACATCGGGATCATCATGGCCCAGACCACCATGCAGTACAGGCACAGGATGTTGATCTCGTAGACGGCCTGGCTCCACAGCCACACGCAGAACGCGAAGCCGAGCAGCACGCCGACGTTCATCCCGATCCAGTACCAGCGACGGAACCGGGCCCCGGCGAACAGGGCCATGGCGATGGTGATGATGATCGAGAACGCCACGAGGCCGATGAACTGGTTGGGGAAGCCGAACAGCTGGGACTGCCAGGTCTTCATGACCTCGCCGCAGGAGACCCACGGGTTGATGTCGCAGCTGGTGATGTGACTGGGATCGTTCCACAGCATCACCCGCTCGGCCACCAGCGCGACCGTGCCGTACATCCCGATCAGCCCGGTGACCAGCAGCATCCAGGCGGTCCCCAGCGGGCGTGCGTACCAACTCGGCCGGCGCTCGTCGACGGTCCCTGTGTCGGCGCCCCCGGTGGGCGCACCGTCGTCCCCGATCCCGGGGCCGGGTTCCAGGCTCACGTCGTGGCGGTGGCCGTGATCGGGATCGTGGTCGGAACCGGGAGGGGAGGTCTGTGGCGCGTGGGAGTTCACCCGACCATGGTATGACCCCTCGGTACGGCGTCGGGATCCGGTGCCCGGATTCCGCACCGTGATCCCGCTGATCTGGCCCGCCGTGTGAGAGAATGATCGGTGACCCACCGGTGGCCACACCATCGGCAGGGTCCATCGGACGGCCACCGGGCCGGCGGCACAGGACTGGGGCAGTGTGGAAAGACTGTCCGGCTGGAGGGACGCGGACCGCGCGTCCCCGGCCATACGAGAGCCGCTTCCGGCACGTGTCACTGCGCGTGAGACCGGGCAGGCGTCCGATGGTTCCGGCCTTGCGCGTCCGCATCCAGCGGAGACCAGGGACCCGGTTCACCTCAGACTTTCTGGAGTCCGTCGACGGCGGCACCCCGAGCACCGCACCGGCGGATCGGGGGCAACGCCACCGGGAACGGACCTGGCCGCCCTGTGGGCGCGAGTGTGGCGTGCCGGCAGGGCAGGAGGTGCTGTCCATGGCAGCCAACGATCGAGACCACGCAGAATCCACCGAAGCCCTCGAACCCGGTGGGACCACCGAGAACATCGAGAACCCCGAGAACACCGTGACCCCCGACGTCACCCCGCAGGCCGGCGCCGCAGGGACGTCGACGGACGCCCAGCCGACGCAGGACGCCGCAGGCGCCGCCGGCACCCTGGAGACCCCCGCGGCGGATGCCGCCGAGCAGGAGACGCCCGTCACGGTCGCACCCGTCGACCTGGAGGCCCCGGCCGATTCCGCTCCTGCAGTTGAGGCGGAGACGACGGCCGGGACCGACGCGCCGGACCCCCGGGCGGCGATTGAGCAGGCTGCCCCGGAAGCTTCGGAAGCTTCGGAAGCTTCGGAAGCTTCGGAAGCTTCGGAAGCCCCGGAAGCCCCGGCCTCC
>NZ_CALMQR010000008.1:0-55672 GCF_937871995.1 uncultured Citricoccus sp.
GCGTTACTTGAGCTGAACACACTCAACTCTCGCTGAGCATGTCTCGAGGAGGACCAATGCCCGCATTCTTCGGCCCCGCCGGCTCCCACGGCGATTCCTTCGACGAATTCTTCACCCGCTACCTGCAGGGTCAGCGGGTGGGCCGTCAGGGACGCCCCGTCGACATCACCCGCCTGCTGAGCAAGCGGACCCACGACGTCATCGCCGCCGCCGCGCGGTTCGCCGTCGAACGCGGCCAGACCGAGGTCGACGCCCTGCACGTCCTGCGCACCATGCTCGGCGAGGATCCGGCCGCCGCCGGCGTCCGCGCCTCCGGCGCCGACCCCCAGGCCCTCATCGCGGCCGTGGACGAGCGCCTGCCCGCTCCCGTCGAGGGGAAGGACGAGACGTCCGCGGCCCTGAACGCCTCGGCGCAGAAGGTCCTGCTGGACGGCTACCAGGTGGCCCGCGCCTTCGGCTCCACGTACATCGACCCGGAACACGTGTTCTTCGCCTTCGTGCTGAACCAGGACTCCCCCGCCGGGCACCTGCTGGCCCAGGCCGGTGTCACCCCCCAGTCGTTGCAGGCCGCCGCCCAGCAACAGGCCCAGCCGGGACAACCGAGTCACGGGCCGGGTGAGGGCCCGGGTCAGACCGGCGCCGAGGGATCCGTGCTGGAGAAGTTCGGCCTCGACCTGACCGAGGAGGCCCGCGCCGGCCGGCTGGACCCGGTGATCGGCCGCGAGGACGAGATCGAGCAGACCATCGAGGTCCTGGCCCGCCGGACCAAGAACAACCCGGTGCTGATCGGCGAGGCCGGCGTCGGCAAGACCGCCATCGTCGAGGGCCTGGCCCAGGCCATCGCCGACGACGAGGTGCCCGCCCAGCTCAAGGGCCGGCGCGTCATCACGCTGGACCTGGCCGGCATGGTCGCCGGCACCCGCTACCGCGGCGACTTCGAGGAGCGGCTCACCACCGCGATGGATGAGATCGCCGAGGACGGCAACACCATCGTGTTCATCGACGAGCTGCACACCGTCGTCGGCGCGGGGGGCTCCGGGGAGTCCGGCGGCATGGACGCCGGCAACATCCTCAAGCCGCGGCTGGCCCGCGGGGACCTGCACATGGTCGGCGCCACCACGCTCAAGGAGTACCGCAAGATCGAGAAGGACGCCGCCCTGGAGCGCCGCTTCCAGCCGGTCACCGTCCCGGAGCCCTCCGTGGAGGACACCGTGCAGATCCTGGCCGGGCTGGCCGGCCGCTACGCGGACCACCACCGGGTGACGTACACGGACGAGGCGCTGCGCGCCGCCGTCGTGCTCTCGGACCGGTACATCACCGACCGGTTCCTGCCGGACAAGGCGATCGACCTGATCGACCAGGCCGGGGCACGGTTGTCGCTGCGGCGCGGCCCGGTCGAGGGCGGCGCACCGGTGGACGTCGACGCGTTGCGCGCCACGCTCGCGGGGCTGGAGGCCGAGAAGAACTCCGCCGTCAACGCCGAGAACTATGAGCGCGCCGGCGAGCTGCGCGACGAGGTCAACCGGATCAACGAGCAGCTGGCCGAGGCCGCCGCACGGCAGAACGCGGGCGGGGCCGGTGACGTCGTCGACGAGGGCGCCATCGCCGAGATGGTCTCCCGCGCCACCGGCATCCCGGCCGCGCGGATGACCGAGGCCGAGAAATCGCGCCTGGCCCGGCTCGAGGATGAGCTGCACCACCGGGTGGTCGGCCAGGACGACGCGGTCACCGCGATCGCCCGGTCCGTCCGACGGTCCCGGACCGGGATGGCCGACCCCTCGCGGCCGGTCGGGTCCTTCCTGTTCCTCGGTCCCACCGGCGTCGGCAAGACCGAGCTGGCCAAGGCGCTGGCGCAGTCGCTGTTCGACGACGAGCACGCCATGGTCCGGTTCGACATGTCCGAGTTCGGCGAGCGCCACACGGTCTCGCGCCTGGTCGGTGCCCCTCCGGGGTACGTCGGCTATGACGAGGCCGGGCAGCTCACCGAGCAGGTCCGGCGCCGCCCGTACTCGGTGATCCTGCTCGACGAGATCGAGAAGGCCCACCCGGACGTGTTCAACCTGCTGCTGCAGGTGCTCGACGACGGCCGGCTCACCGACGGCCAGGGCCGCACCGTGGACTTCCGCAACACGGTGCTGATCATGACCTCGAACTTGGGGTCCGAGTTCCTGTCCTCGGGCGGGACGTCCCTGGGGTTCGCCTCCGCCGACGCGGCGGCCGCCCAGCGGGACGTGCGCCAGAAGGTGATGGGCCGGGTGAAGGAGTTCATGCGGCCGGAGTTCCTGAACCGGATCGACGAGACGGTGCTGTTCTCCCCGCTCTCGGCGGCGCAGTTGCGCGAGATCGTGGGACTGCAGCTGCGGGCCTCCGAGGCCCGGCTCGCCGCCCAGGGCATCGCCCTCGAGGTCGATGACGCCGCCCGCGACTGGATCGCCGAGGCCGGGTACGAACCGGCCTACGGTGCGCGCCCGCTGCACCGGGTCATCCAGCGCGAGCTGGACGACCGGGTGGCGGACCTGCTGGTCTCCGAGACCGTGGCCGAGGGGGACGCGGTGCGGGTGACCGTCGAGGACAGCCAGCTGCGCGCGACGCCGGTCCGCACGCCGGAGGCGCTGGCGGCCTGAGCCGCGGCCCGCGCGTCGTGCTCCCGGCGGCGGCGCTCCCCGCACCGTGCTCTTGGGTCACGGTCACGCCGCGCGGTGGGACACGCCAAGGAAACCACCGCGCGCCGTGATCATGACTGCCGGGGCCGGGGTGTTCGTTGACTCGCGTCAGCGAACACCCCGGGCACGTGCGGGGCGGCGCGGGCCCCGGCACGCTCACCGGGGCAGCCCCCAGTTCCCGGGCGGTTGAGACTAGCCTTGAACCGTGACCGGCCTCGAGGACTTCGCCGACGCCGCAGACGTGCTCGCCTGGGTCAGCCCGGGGATCGGGCTGCCATTGTTCGTGCTGGGCATGCTCCTGCGTTCCACCGACCGTGGGTTCGTCCCCACGCAGATCGTCATCATGGGCCAGCCGCACCAGCCCCGGGCACGGTGGTTCACCGCCGAGGACATCTACGAACGGCGCCTCCGTGCCCCGGAACGCGCCCGCCTGGGCGGCAGGGACCACGCCCTGGCCTACGTGAGCCCGGACAAGCCCACGCTGATGAGCCTGGGGCGTCGCCGGCCCATCACCAGCGTGTGCCTGTCCCTGGGGGCGACCCTGATCGTCATCGGGGTGGGCGGGCTCGTGCTCTCCCTCATCCGGGCCTTCACCCTCTGAGGACCCGCCCACCCCGCCCGGGTCAGCCCTTGGCGGCGGCGGTGCGGCGCAACCGGGTGTTGACGAACTCGCCCATCCCCCAGCGGCCGAGCTCGCGGCCGAAACCCGAGCGCTTGACGCCGCCGAAGGGCAAGCCGGGCAGCGTGGTGCCGTGCTCGTTGACGTAGGCCATGCCCACCTCGAGACCGTCGGCGACCTCCTGGGCGCGATCGATGTCCTGGCTCCAGACGGATCCGCTGAGACCGAAGCTGACGTCGTTGGCGAGCTCGAGCGCCTCCTCCACGGAGTCCACGCCGTAGACCACGGCCACCGGCCCGAAGATCTCCTCCGAGTAGGCGTCCATCTCCGGGGTGACCCCGGTCAGCACGGCCGGGGCCATGAAGGCGCCCTCGCCGTCCAGCGGCTGGCCACCGGTGTGCAGGGTCGCACCCTGGTCCACGGCCCTCTGCACCTGCTGGACCACGGTGTCCCGTGCCGTGACGGAGGACAGCGGCCCGACGGCGGTGCCGTCCTGGGTGGGATCGCCCACCGCGGCGCCCTCGAACGTGGACACCACGGTGGCGACGAACTGGTCGAGCTTGTCGTTCGGGACGATCATGCGCTTGGGCGAGTTGCAGGCCTGGCCGGCGTTGGAGAGCCGCCCCTGGGCCGCCGTCCTGGCCGTCGACTCGACGTCGGCGTCGTCCAGCACGATCATCGCGTCCGAGCCGCCGAGTTCCAGGACGGCCTTCTTGAGGTTCTCGGCCGCCGTCTTGGCGACGGCGGTACCGGCCCGCTCCGAGCCGGTGAGCGAGACGCCCTGCACGCGCGGGTCGGCGATCATCGTGGCGACCTGCTCGTTGGTGGCGTAGACGTTGATGTAGGCATCCTGCGGGACCCCGGCCTCGTGCAGGATCTGCTCCATCACCGCGGAGGACGCACCGCAGATCGGGGCGTGCTTCAGGATGACGGTGTTGCCGGCCATCAGGTTGGGGGCGGCGAACCGGGCCACCTGGTAGTAGGGGTAGTTCCACGGCATGATGCCCACGAGCGAACCGAGCGGCGTGGTCTGCACGATCGACTCGACGGCGCCCTGCGGGTCCAGGGTCTCCGTCTGCAGCAGTTCGGGGCCGTGGTCGGCGTACCACTGGTAGATCTTGCCGGCCAGTTTGGCCTCGCCGATGGCCTGGCGCAGCGGCTTGCCCATCTCGGTGGCGATCAGCCGGCCCAGTTCCTCGGCGCGGTCGCGGTAGGCCTGGGCCACATCGGCCAGCACCTTCGCCCGGTCCTGCGGGGAGGTCGACCGCCATCCGTCGTAGGCGGCATGGGAGCGGGCCAGGACCCCCTCGACCTCGCCGTCCTGCAGGGTGGGGAACTCGCGTTCGATCTGTCCGGTGGTCGGGTTCGTGGTGGTGTACTTGCTCATCCGTCCACCCTAGGGACCGGTGGGGTGCGGACGAAAGGGGGTCCGCTCCACGCGGACATGACCTCTCCCCGGGGTGGGCCGGTCCGCGGGCGACACGGACCGCGGACGCCGTGCCACGGGCAGGACCGGCTGGTTCACCCGTGAGACGTCGCGGTCACCGGCCTGTCTCGGACATGTCGTACCTGCACGCGGCCACGATGGACCGGACCAGGACGTCGAGCATGGGCTGGGGCTGAACCAGTTCGGGGCTGGCGACGTAGAGCATGCTCAATCCATCGATCCCGGCGATGAACAACTGCGTGATCAGCAGCAGGTTGTTGGGTACCGGTTCTCCCGCCTCCTCGGCTGCCCTCGCGTAGATCGAGGACGTCGACCGGAACCAGGCCTGGTACATCTCCAGGTTCGCCTGGGCCTGCGACTCTGAATCCTCCTGGCTCTGCCGATAACGGCGCAACAGCAGCTCGAAGGTCGCCACCTGTTCTTCGGGATGCTCGGTGATCCGCTGCCACACCCGGTCGGCATGGGCCGCTATGGCGGCCTCCAGGCCACGGACCTCCGGCGGCAAAGGGGGCAACCGCGAGGCGAAGTCACGGCTCAGGTACTCCTGTACGGCCTCGAGGAGCTCCTCCTTGCTGTGGAAGCAGTAGTGGAGCGCAGCAAGCGGGGCGCCCGCCTCCTGGGCGATGCGACGCGTAGTCGCCCGCTCGACCCCCTCCTGGGCGATCACCCGCGCCGCCGCCTCGATGAATTCCTCCCGGCGCTGCTCAGCGGGAATGCGCTTCGACATGCGTGCTCCGTTCTCTCAGGCGGTCTCGGGACCGTGGGGTCACTTCGACGTGCCGTGCATGGAATACATCGTACGACCGAAGTTGGTCATATGTCTTGATCACTTGACCAACTTAATGCTCCAATGTGAGGGCGCTCACATCCGTGGGTCACCACCGCGCAGTACGGACAGGAGGAACCCATGACCCCCAGGGCGGACCTGTACATCCATGGCGCGGACCTGCCCACGGTCCTGCGGGCCCCGGGTTCTGGTCCTGCCCCGGATGCCGTCGCCGTCTCACAAGGGCGCATCACCGCCGTCGGCCCCTCGTCCGAGGTGGGCGCCCTGGTCGGACCGGGCACCCGCGTCGTGGATGCCGCTGGTGGCGCGCTGATCCCGGGCATCAATGACGCCCACCTGCACTTCACGGTGCTCGCCAGCATCCTCTATGGCTGCGTCGACGTCTCGGCGCATCGCTGTCCCACGTGGAACGAGGTCGCCCACGCGCTGCGCCAGGCGGCGTCGGCGCGACCGGCAGTCGTCAAGGCGCACGGGTGGGATGAGTTCCGCCTCGGCGCCGCCGGGGTGCAGATGCTCGCCGGCCTCGGTGTCGACGTCCCCGTGGTCGCCTTCGACCAGACGGGTCATCAACTCCTGGCCAATGAGGCGCTGATCCGGATGGCCGGCGTCACGAGTTCGACTCCGGACCCGCCCGGCGGTGTCATCGGACGCCACCCAGACGGAAGGCCGAACGGGCTGTTCGTCGACGCCGCCATGGAATTGCCCCTCAGCGCCATTCCCGCCCCGAGCACTGCTGAACTGCGCCGGGTCCAGTTGAAGTGCCAGTCGTTGCTGCACTCCTGGGGTATCACGTCACTGACGGAGCCCGGCCTCGGCCCCGGGGGCTCCGGACTGCTGGATGGCTCTCCCACCACGGGAGCCCTCGAGTCACTGGCGGCACTGGCGCAGTCACAGGAGCTGGCCCTGAGGGTCAACGTCCTGATGCTGTTCGCCGGCACCGGTGGCATCAGCTCCGAAACCGTCCGCAGCGGCCTTGAATCAGACCTCCCCCGACTGCTGGAGGAGCGCGCCATCGACCCCCAGTTGCTGCGCATCGGTGGAGTCAAGGTGTTCGCCGATGGGACCCCGCGCAGCGGCACCGCGTGGATGTCCGCTCCCTACGGGACCGAGTGCTCGCACGGACAGCTCGTCGTGGCCGGCGCGAGCGACGAGGCGCGCATCACCGAGCTCAAGGAGATCATCGCCCTCATCCACCGGGCGGGGCTCCAGTCGGGGGTGCACGCCACGGGCGACGCGACCACATCAGCGGTCGTCGACGCGGTGGCGGCAGCCCAGGAAGGCGGCCCGTCCGACCGCCGGCCGGGGGCCACAGGGGATCCGAGACACTATGTCATCCATGGCGCCTTCAACGGTCCGGACGCGCCCCGGGAACTCGCCCGCATGGTAGCTCACGGCGTGGGCCTGTGCACGAACCCACTGATCCGTTTCGGCGGTGGCGCCTCCCTGGAGCGGCTTCTCGGCCCGGAACGCTTCGCCTGGCATCAGCCCCTCGCCAGTGCGGCCAGAGCTGGCGTGCGGTTCACGGCGACCTCGGACGCACCCGTCTCGTCAGTCGACTGGCGCGGCGAGATCATCGCGATGGTCACCCGGATGACGCGGGACCACGATCTCCCCGTCAACCCCGCCGAGCGGATCAGCTCGCGCGAGGCACTGGCGGCGATGACCTCCACTCCCGCCTGGCAGGACCATGCCGAGACCCTCAAGGGAACCCTGGCCCCCGGCCAATTCGCCGATCTCTGCCTGCTGGAGAGTCCGTGGCCGTCCGACCACGAGATACAGGACCTCAGTTCCAACCCCGTCCGATCCACGTGGCTGGGTGGGCGCCTGGTCCACGGACCGGCCTGACACGGGCCATCGACCAGTCCATCCGTCCCCCGATGCCTCCTCCGGCATCGGTTCCACCGTCTCCACCTCGATTCCCATACCCCAGGAGAACACCATGAACACCCGTCGAACCTTCCTGTCCTTCGCCGCCGTCACGTCTCTGGGCCTCGGCCTGGTCGCCTGCGGCGGCAGCACCACGGCCGAGTCAGGACAGACCCAGTCCGGCTCGTCGGGGGGCACCGTGACGGTCGGGGCCCTCGGCCTGGCATCCGATGCCTCGCTGCGCCTGGCCGAGGAGCAGGGATACCTCGAGGAGGCCGGCATCAACAGCATCGAGGTGAAGACCGTGGCCAACCCGCCGGCCGCCATCGCCGCGGTCCAGAGCGGTGACATCGACGTCGCCTACACCCCCTCGGTTCCCTTCTTCAACGCCCTCAACCAGGGCATCGACCTGACCGTCGTCGCCGCCGCCGACGGTTACCCCGACGACGCCCTGGAGATGGATGCCGCCGAATTGGACGACACGGGCGTGTACGTCGCCGCCGGAAGCGACATCTCGTCCCCGGCTGACCTCGAAGGACGCAAGGTCTCCGTCCCGGCTCGCAAGGCCCAGATGGAGGTCACCATCAGCGAGACCATCCGCCAGGACGGTGGCGACCCGTCCAAGGTCCAGTGGATGGTGCTCGACCCCGCCTCGGCACTGGACTCCCTGAAGAACGGCCGGATCGATGCCGCTGCCCTCGTCTCCCCCTTCACCGAGCAGGCCGGCGCCCAGGGGAACACCCTGCTCTCCTCCCCGGGCGTGGCCTTCTTCGAGAAGGGCGCCGTGGGGCTGTGGGTCGCCGGAACCGACCAGGTGGAGCAGGACCCCGCCAAGTACGAGGCCTTCCGTGAGGCCATGGTCAAGGCCTTCGAATACGGCAACGAGAACACGGAGGAGGCCCAGAAGCACGCGGCGGAGATCACCGGCGTGGACCTGGAGACGATCCGCCAGGGAGCCACCACCTACTGGCCGCTGGAGACGAGGCTCGAGGACATCAACCGTGCCAACGAGAAGATGACCGAACTCGGTTACCAGCCGCAGAACGCGCCGCTGACCGAGGACTCGATCCTGGGGGCTGAATGATGACGGGGCACTACTGGCGCCACAACTCCCGGCCGCTGGCCTATGGCGCAGCCGGCGTGGGCCTGTTGCTCATCGTCTGGCAGGTGCTGGCGACTGGTCCGCTGTCCGGTACGTCCCTGCCCACCGTGGGGCAGGCGCTCAGCGCCCTCGGGGAGATGCTGGGTGACGGTGCGTTCTGGGAGGACACCGCCGTCACGGCGGGGACGGCCCTGATCGGGCTGGCGGCCTCGATCGTCGTCGGGGTGGTCCTGGGCATCCTGATCGGCACCTCACAGCTGCTGCGATTCGCCACGTCCGCGGTGCTCGAATTCCTGAAGCCGATCCCGCCGATCGTGATCCTGCCCATCGTGGTGCTCATCCTGGGTCCGACGACGGAGATGACCATCGTGCTGGCCATCATCGGTTGCGCGATCCCGATCCTGATCCAGACCGTTGCCGGCGTCTTCGATGTCGATCCGGTGCGCACTGACACCGCCCGCTCGTACGGCATGGGCCAGGTCGAGATCCTGGGGCGGGTCATACTCCCGGGCGCCTCGCCCTTCATCGCCACCGCCATCCGCGTCTCCGCACCGGCAGCCCTGGTGGTGACCGTCGTCGCCGGGCTGCTCGGGGGCGGACCGGGTCTGGGCCAGAGCCTGTACCAGGCCCAGACCGCCGGGGACTCGGCGCGGATGTACGCGCTGATCATCGTGCTCGGCGTCCTCGGCATGGCCTTCCAGGCCGCGTCCCAGCTGGTCGAGGCCAAGGCCCTGCACTGGCATGAATCGAAACGTGAGGTGCAGGCATGACCACCGCAGACATCACCGTCAACCACCTGACAGCGCGTCGGCGTCCCCGCCGGAGGTCGCGTCGCGTACCGTCCTGGCTGAAATGGGCCCTGGCCGTCGGCACGCCCACCCTGCTGCTGGCCGCCTGGTGGGTGGCTTCAGCGAGGTCCTCCAGCACCTTCTTCCCGCCACTGGAAGAGATCCTGACCAGGTTTCAGCAGTTGTGGCTGTTCGCCCACTTCCCCACCGATGTCGTCCCCAGCCTGGCCAACCTGGCCGGGGGTTACGCGCTGGCGGTCGTGGTGGGCATCGTCCTCGGGTTCGTCCTTGCCCTGGTCCGGCCGCTGCGCTGGTTGCTGGAGCCGATCATCCACTTCGTGCGGTCCATCCCGCCCGTCGCCCTGGTGCCGATCTTCATCACCATGATCGGCTTCGGCAACGACATGCGCATCACCTCGATCGCCCTGGCGGCGACGTTCCCCACCCTCATCGCCACCATGGACGGGATCCGTTCCGTGGACGGCACCCTGAAGGACGTCAGCGTCGTCTACCGGCTGACCCGTACGGAGAAGTTCACCCAGGTGTACCTCCCGGCCGCTGCACCCCAGATCTTCGCCGGGTTGCAGGTGAGCCTGCAGATCGCGTTCATCGTGATGATCGCCTCGGAGATGCTCGGTGCCTCGACCGGCATCGGTGCGTTGACGCTGACCGCGCAGCAGTCCTTCATGATCGCGGACATGTGGGCCGGGGTGCTCCTGCTCGGTGTCCTGGGATTCGTGATCAACAAACTTTTCGACCTCGTCAAGGCCAGGATCCTGGCCTGGTACTTCGGCGCCAAGGAGGCCCAGCGTGACTCTTGACTCCACCATCCGCACTGACACCCGACCACACCACGGCGCCACGTCCGCCCACACCCGAGGAGCTTCCATGGACCACGCCACACCCGTCCCTCGACTGGCCGTCGACAGGCTGTGCAAGTCCTACGGGAGCGGCCCCCAGGCCAAGGAGATCATCCGGGACCTGTCCTTCGAGGTCGCCGCGGGAGAGGTCGTCTGCATCGTGGGGCCCTCCGGTGTCGGCAAGACCACGCTGCTGAAGTGCATCACCGGACTGCAGCCACTGACCTCCGGCGAGGCCAGGATCGACGGCCAGCCCATCGACGGGCCACCGGAGCAGATGGCCCTCGTCTTCCAGGACTACCACCGCTCCCTGATGCCGTGGCTGACGGTACGCAAGAACATCCGGCTTCCGTTGCGGCACCTCCGACTGGGCCGGGCCGAGGAGAACCAGCGCATCGACGAGGCGATCGAGGCCGTGGGGCTCAGCCATGCCACCGAGCTCTACCCGTGGCAGCTCTCCGGTGGCATGCAGCAGCGCGTGGCCATCGCCCGCGGCCTGGCCTACCGGCCGGAGATCCTCATCATGGACGAGCCGTTCGCCTCGGTCGATGCCCAGACCCGGTTCGAGCTCGAGGACCTCTGCCTGCGGATCCGGGAACAATTCGGCATGACCATCCTGGTGGTCACGCACGACATCGACGAGGCCGTGTACCTCTCCGACCGCGTCGTCGTGCTCGGTTCCAAGCCTGCCCACGTGGTCGAGGTCGTCACCGTGAACCTGCCCCGGGAGCGGGACCAGATCACCACGCGCGCCACCAAGGCGTTCGTGGACGAGCGCACGCGCGTGCTGTCCCTGATCAAGAACCCCCACCGTCAGGAGATGGCCGATGCGTGAGCGACCTGACCCGAACCCCGCAGCCGGCCGCCCCAACGTCCTGGTGATCATCGCGGACCAGCTCCGCCCGGATCACCTGGGCTTCGGTGGCCACCCGCTGGTGTCGACGCCCCATCTGGATGCCCTGGCCGCCGAGGGCGTGGCCTTCGGCAACGTCCACGTCACCAACCCCACGTGCATGCCCAGCCGGGCCAGCCTGATGACCGGTCGGTGGCCCCAGCAGCACGGCACCCGGTGCAACGGGTTGCCACTCGACCCGGACGTCTCGACCCTGCCGGGAGACCTGGCGTCGTGCGGCTACCGCACCAGCGCGGTGGGCAAGCTGCACCACCAGAACATGGGCTGGGACTTCGAGCCGGAGCAGCGCGAGCAGATCATGCTCTCCGAACCCCAGTTGCTGGAGGACTGCCTCCCGGATGCCCGCCGACCCGTCCGCGACGCCGGCTGGGACCGCTGGGAGGATTCCCTCCTCCACAGCGAACAGCCGGTGACGATGCCCGGTGACTACTACGGCTACCAGGAGGTGGACCTGGTGGTCGGTCATGGGGACCGCCCCAGCGGTCACTACGTGCACTGGGCGCGCGAGCGCGGTTTCGACCCCTTGACGGACGCCGGACCGCAGCGGGCACTGGACGATCACGGCGGGCACTGGGCGCAGGTCTACACCTCGGCCGTTCCGGCCGGACTGCACCCCAGCGCGTACGTCGCCGAGCGGACCTGCGCCCGCCTCGAGGACCATGCCGCGGACGGCGAACCGTTCTTCCTGTTCGCCTCCTTCCCCGATCCCCACCATCCGTTCGCGCCGCCGGCCGGATACGACCGCCTGTACGACCCGGCGGACGTCCCGGTACCTGATACGTTCCACCAGGATCACTCGGATTCTCCCGAACACGTCCGGCGCATGGCCGAGCGACGGGGGATGCCCGGCGAGGACCCGACCATGACGTGGATCGCCACGGAGGAACAGTACCGGGTGGCCTGCGCGGCGGAACTGGGTCTGATCACCTTGCTGGACGACCAGGTGGGCAGGATCCTGCAGACGCTGGAACGCACCGGACTGGCGGAGAACACGGTGGTCGTCTTCACCTCGGACCACGGGGACATGTTCGGCGACCACGGCATGATGCTCAAGCACTTCACCCACTACCGGGGCGTGACCAACGTGCCACTGGTCATGAGGGTGCCCGCGGGACTGCCGGGGGCCGGCGTCGGGATCTCCCCGGCGGCGCGGACCGCGGCCTCGACGGCCCTGGTCTCGAACGCGGACCTGGTGCCCACCCTGCTGGAACTCACCGGGGTCTCGGGACACCGCGGCATCCAGGGCCGCAGCCTGGTCCCGCTGCTGCGGGGCGAGGCCTCCGTCCACCGCAGGGCACTGATCGTCGAGGAGGATCAGCCGTTCGGCCTCGACGGGCTGCCGGCCCCCGTGCACATCCGTTCGGTCATCACCCCCGAGGCCCGCTACACGCGGTACTTCGGCACCGACGCCGAGGAGCTGTACCTGCTCGACTCGGACCCGGAGGAGGCCCACAACCTGGCCGCCAGGCCGGGGTGCGAGGAGGTCGTGGACCGCATGCGCCAGCTGATGCTGGACGAGTTGCTGGCGCTGACCGACCACGGGGTCCGGGTGCGGGCGGCGGCCTGACCCGTCAGCCGACGGTCCGGAAGCCGCAGTTGCTGCTCGAGGAGTCCGGACTGTTCCTGCTCCGCGCTGCCACCCGGTACCGGTTGCAGTAGGAGTCGTGGCAGAGGAACGACCCTCCGCGCATGACCCTGCCCTCGCCGAACGGCGGCCCGGGGGGATTCTCCTCGGGACTGCGCCGGTAGTAGCGCGGCAGGAACCAGTCCTGGCACCACTCCCAGACGTTCCCGGCCATCTGGAACAGGCCGAACCCGTTGGCCGGGAACGTCCGCACCGGGGCCGTGGAGAGGAAACCGTCGTCGATCGTGTTCTCCACGGGGAAGCGTCCCTGGAAGATGTTGCAGTGGTGCTCGCCGCCCGGCACGAGCTCATCGCCCCAGGCGTAGCGGTGGCCCTGCAGCCCGCCGCGGGCCGCGTACTCCCATTGCGCCTCGTGCGGCAGGCGGCGCCCGGCCCACGCGCAGTAGGCCTGGGCGTCATTCCAGCTGACGTGGACCACCGGGTGGTCCTCGTCCGCCCGGGATCCCGGTCCGAGCGGGGCATGCCAGCACGCCCCGGGCACGTTGACCCACCAGGCCGTCCCCGGGACCGGGTTCGCGCCCGCCGGGTTCAGCCGACGAGCAATGAGTTCCAGGTGGAAGACCGCCGAGGACCCGAACCGTTCCGCCTCCGTGACGTACGCGGTCTGCTCCACGAACCGCCGGAAGTCGTCGACCGTCACGGTGGTGGCGTCCATGGAGAAGCCGTCCAACCGCACCGCGTGCACGGGCGTCTCACCGTCTGCGGGGTACCCCTCACCGAAGTGGTCCCCCATGAGGAACCGACCGGCGGGAACCTCAACCTGCTCGATGCCGTGGGTGGAGCTCGACTGGACCGGGCCCGTGTGGACGGCCCGAGACGCAGGCTCCCGCGGATCCATGTGCTGCGCACGTCCCGGCTCGGTACCGCCGGCAGCGGGATGACAACAGTCCACATCCACCTCTCAGGGCCGATTCGTCGTGCAGGTGCTCAGCCGGACAGCTCAGACAGGCAGGGCTTTTCCATTATGGTGCGCCGCCACGGCCGGTCACGTCAGCCGACCGAGATGACCCCGCCCCTCCCCCGGCACTAGACTGAAGGTTCAACGACAGGGGAGCGCCAGGCCGGCGCTGAGAGTGCGCACACCGCAGACCCTCGAACCTGCCCGGTTAGCACCGGCGAAGGAAGTCGAGCTTTCTCTCCTCGGGTCGGCGCACCCGCCGCCCCGTCCCCTCCAGAGGTATTGGAGGAACTCATGCACCACCTTTCCGCAGCGCCCACCAGCAGACGCCGTGCCCGTGGCGCCCTCGCGATCCTGGGCATCGCCGCGCTGGCCCTGACCGGCTGCTCGGTCGCGGACCAGTCCGGCGCGGGCGACGGCACGGCGCCGGCCACCACCGACGGCGCGAGCGGCGCCTCGGGAGCCGGCACCGGTGGCACGGTGACCGTGATGACCCACGACTCCTTCAACATCACCGAGGAGCAGATCGCCGCCTTCGAGCAGGAGTCCGGCTACGAGCTCACCACCACCGCCCCGGGCGACGCCGGCACCCTGGTCAACCAGCTGATCCTGTCCAAGGACAACCCCACCGTGGACGCGGTCTACGGCATCGACAATCTCTCGGCCCAGCGCGTCATCGACGAGGGCGTCGTCGCCGAGTACGCCTCCGGGGCGCTGCCGGAATCCGCCCAGGACCTCGTCGTCGAGGACCGGCTGACCCCCATCGACCAGGGCCAGGTCTGCGTCAACGTGGACGAGCAGTGGTTCGAGGAGAACGACCTCGCCGCGCCGACCACCCTGGAGGACCTGGCCAGGCCCGAGTACGCGCGGCTGTTCGTCACCACCAATCCGGTCACCTCCTCCCCCGGCCTGGCCTTCCTGGCCGCCACCGTGACCGAGAAGGGCGAGGACGGCTGGCAGGACTACTGGCAGCGGTTGCTCGAGGGCGGCACCAAGGTCGCCGCCGGCTGGTCGGACGCCTACTACTCCGACTTCTCCGCCGGCGAGGGCCAGGGCGCCTACCCGCTGGTGCTCAGCTACTCGTCCTCCCCCGCCTTCGCCCCGACCACCGGGGTCGTCGAGGACACCTGCACCACCCAGGTCGAGTACGCCGGCGTCGTGGAGGGCGCGAAGAACCCCGAGGGCGCGCAGGCGTTCATCGACTTCCTGCTCGCCGAGGACTTCCAGGCCTCGCTGCCGGAGAACATGTTCATGTACCCGGTGGACGAGTCCCTCGAGCTGCCGGCCGAATGGGCGCAGAACGCCACCCTCGTCGAGGACCCGATCGAGGCGGACCTGCGGCAGATCGCCGAGAAGCGCGAGGCCTGGCTCGAGGACTGGAACGCACTCTACGAGGCCGCGAGCTGATCGGCATCCCCCACCGGACAGGACGCGACGGATGAGCCTGGTCCCGGGAGACCCGGCCCTGGTCCCGACGCCGGCCCCCACCCGGGTGCCGGCGTCCGGTCGGGCCCCGGAGACCGGAACCGCCCCGCCGGGCGGTGACCGGGCGGACGTCGTGCCCGGGCGGTGGAGGCGTGCCGCCGGCCCGGTGGGCCGCGGGCTGGTGTGGACGGTGGTCGCCGCCGTCCCGCTGGCGTTCCTGGCGGTGTTCTTCCTGTGGCCCGTCGGGTCGATGCTGGCCCGTGGCGTGACGAACGCCGCCGGGCAGCTCGACCTCGGCGCCTTCGCCGAGGTGCTGGCCGAGTCGCGCACCTGGCGGCTCGTGGGGCAGACGCTGGGACTGGCGGTGGCCGGAACACTGGGATCGCTGCTGCTGGGGCTGCCCGGGGCGTACGTCCTGTACCGGTGCCGGTTCCCCGGGCGGAACCTGCTGCGCGGGCTGTCCACGGTGCCCTTCGTGCTGCCGACGGTGGTGGTGGGCACCGCGTTCCGGGCGCTGCTGGCCGAGAACGGCCCGCTGGGGTTCCTGGGGCTGGACCAGACGCTCACGGCCGTCGTGCTGGCGATGGTGTTCTTCAACTTCTCCGTGGTGGTGCGCCAGGTCGGTGCCCTGTGGTCCACGCTGGACCCGCGCACTGGGGAGGCCGCCCGGATGCTGGGGGCCTCGCCGTGGCGGACGTTCGTGACCGTCACCGTCCCGGCGCTGGGACCGGCGATCGCCTCGGCCGGGTCGCTGGTGTTCCTGTTCTGCTCGACGGCGTTCGGGATCGTGCAGACCCTGGGCCGGCCGGGCGTGGGCACCCTGGAGACCGAGATCTACATCCAGACGACGGCGTTCCTGGACCTGCGCACGGCGGCGGTGTTCTCCACGCTGCAGTTCGTGGTGGTGATCCTGGCGGTGACGCTGGCCAACCGGTTCCGCGCCGGGACCGAGACGGCGCTGCGGTTGCGCGAACCGACCTCCCACCCGCTGCGGCGCGCGGACGCGGTGCCGTTCGCGGTGACGATGCTGACCGTGGTGCTGCTGATCGCCGCGCCGATCGTGGCGCTGGTGGCGCGGTCCTTCCAGTCCTCGCAGGGCTGGGGGCTGCGCAACTACGAGCTCCTCGGCTCGAGCGCCGGGTCCGGGTTCGCCGGCGGGACCACGGTGCTGCAGGCCCTGGAGCACTCGGTGAAGATCGCCCTGGACGCCACGGTCATCACGCTGGTGGTCGGGGTGCCGCTGGCGCTGCTGCTGACCCGGCCGGTGCGCTCGCGGTGGGCGGTGCGGGCCCAGCGGCTGTTCGACGCGGCGATCATGCTGCCGCTGGGGGTGTCCGCGGTGACGGTGGGCTTCGGGTTCGTGGTGTCCCTCGTGGCCTCCGCCCCGCAGCTGGCGTACTCGGGCGCGCTGGTGCCGCTGGCCCAGGCCGTGGTCGCGCTGCCGCTCGTCGTCCGTTCGCTGGTGCCGGTGCTGCGGGCCGTGGACCCGCGGTTGCGGGAGGCCGCGGCCGTGCTGGGTGCCTCTCCCGGGCGGGTGCTGCGGACCGTGGACGGGCCGTTCCTGGCGCGCGGACTCGGGCTGGCCGCCGGGTTCGCGTTCGCGGTGTCCCTGGGCGAGTTCGGGGCGACGACGTTCCTCGCCTCCCCCGACTACCAGACCCTGCCGGTGCTCATCGTGCGCCTGCTGGGCCGGCCCGGGGAGGACAACTACGGGATGGCGATGGCCGGGTCGGTGATCCTGGCGGTGCTGACCGCGACGGTGATGCTGGTGTGTGAGCGGTTGCGCCCGCGGGGCGCGGCCGGGACGGGAGCGGGGTTCTGATGGGTGTCGAGACAGAGCGGGCGCTGGTGTGCGAGGGCGTGTCCGTGGCGTACCCGAACGGGTTCGTGGCGGTGCGGGACATGGACCTGGCCGTCGACGCCGGCGAGATCGTCGCGCTGCTGGGCGCCTCGGGCTCGGGCAAGTCGACGCTGCTGCGCGGGATCGCCGGGCTGGAGCGGGTGTCCGCCGGAAGCCTGTGGATGCGCGGCCGGCGGATGAACCGGGTGCCCGTGCACGAGCGCGGGTGCGGGATGGTGTTCCAGGACGGGCAGCTGTTCCCCCACCGGTCGGTGGCGCGGAACATCGGCTACGGACTGGAGACCTCGGGACTGAGCCGGGCCGAGCGGCGCACACGCGTGGACGAGATGCTGCGGCTCGTGGGACTGGAGGGCTACGGGAACCGCGCCGTGCAGACACTCTCCGGCGGCCAGGCCCAGCGCGTGGCCCTGGCCCGCTCCCTGGCGACCAGGCCGCGGCTGCTGCTGCTGGACGAGCCGCTGTCCGCCCTGGACCGGGCGCTGCGCGAACGCCTGGCCGTGGACCTGCGCAGGATCCTGACGAGCACGGGGACGACCGCCGTGTACGTGACCCATGACCACGCCGAGGCCTTCACCGTGGCGGACCGGATCGCCGTCATGGGCGAGGGCCGGGTGCTGGCGGTGGGGACGCGGGCGGAACTCCTCGGTGTCGCGGCGGGAGCGGCCGGCGGCCCCGGGCGCGCGGACGGCACGACGACGGTGGCCGGATCCGCGGACGGCCGGTCCGCGCTGGCCCCGGACGCGGGTGCCGCCGGCGTGGCCGAGGTGCTCGGCAGCAGCGGGCGGCTGCGCGGGGTGGTGCTGCGCCCCACGGACGCCGGCGCCGTCGTCGAGCTGTACGCCACCGAGGTGGAGGTGCCCGGCCTGCGGGCCGAGCCCGGCGCCGAGGTGCTGTTGCGGGTGGGGTGACGTGCACGCCCCCGGCCGCGCACCGAGGGCGGTCGGGGGCGTGCACGTCACCGGAGCAGGAGCGGATCCCGGTGGGGTCGCACCGCGGCCTCAGGCGGCGTCGTCCGCGTAGTCGCGGTGGGTGCGGTACCGGGTCAGCGCCAGGGTGCACGCCAGCATGACGAGGCAGGCGACGACGACGTATCCGGCCACCGACCAGCTGGTCCCGGTGCGGGCCAGCAGCGTCGTGGCGATCAGGGGTGCGAAACCCCCGCCGACGATGGCACCGAACTGGTAGGCCATGCTGATGCCGGAGTAGCGGACCCGCCCCGGGAACGCCTGCGTGAGGATCGGCGGGACCACGGCCCAGGCGAAGGACGTGGAGGCGTGCGCCAGCAGCGTGGCCAGGGCGGCCAGCCAGATGTTCCCGGTGTTGAACAGGGGGAAGAACAGCAGCGCCCCTGCGATCATGAGGGTGGCCCCCGCCACCGCCATCCTGGTCAGGCCGGTCCGGTCCGCCCGCCGGGCCAGGAGGGGCACCATGACGATCTGCAGGACGCAGCACGCGATGCCGATCCAGAGCAGTGCGGACTGGGAGTAACCGATCTGAGTGGTGCCGTAGGAGAGGGCCCAGGTCAGCACGATGTAGGACAGGATCGAGGGCACGCCGGCCACGAAGACCGTCAGGAGCAGTTGCGGGGTGAAGCCCCTGAAGACCTCCAGGAAGGGCACCTTGGCCGGTTCGTTCTTCACGGACTCCTCGAACAGCGGGCTCTCACCCAGCCGGCGGCGGGCCCAGATCCCCACGACGACCAGCAGGAAGCTGATCACGAAGGCGATCCGCCAGCCCCACTCCAGGAAGGCCGGACCGGTCACGGCCATCAGGATGATGAGCATCAGGTTGGCGAGCATCAGTCCGGCCGGCAGCCCGATGGTCGGGGCGGCACCGTAGAGGGACCGCTTGTTCGCGGGGGCGTGCTCGATGGCCATCGTCACGGCACCACCCCACTCGGCGCCCACGCCGAGGCCCTGGATGAGCCGCAGCAGCGTCAGCAGGATCGGCGCCCAGATGCCGATGGTGGCATAGGTGGGGATCAGGCCGATCAGCACGGTGGCCCCGCCCATCAGGTACAGGGACAGGACCAGCATCCGCTTGCGGCCGATCCGGTCTCCGAAGTGGCCGGCGAGGATGCCGCCGATCGGCCGGGCGATGAAGCCGAATGCGAAGGTCGCGAAGGCTCCGATCTGGCTGGCCGTGGCGTTGTCCGAGGGGAAGAACTGGGGTCCGAAGATCAGTGCGGCGGACGCCGCGTAGAGGAAGAAGTCGTACCACTCGATCGTGGTGCCCAGGAACGTCGCACCGATGACGCGGCGGGCCTCCCGGGCCCTGGCCGGGTCGGTCGCGGATACCGGGGTGCCGGGGGCCCGGGGTATCGGGCCGGCCGCCGTCGGGCTGTCCGGGGATTGCTGACGGGTGTGTTCGGGAAGGTGCGTCATGGAATGCTGCTCCAGTTCATCCGGCCTGCGGCGCAGGGGTGGTGAAGAGGGACTGATGGGTGAGGTGATGAGAGGGGTGAAGGGGGTGGGAAGAGGTGATCGGAACCCTCCTGTCTGCTAGACGAAGGCCCCATGGCCGGTGATGTCCCGTCCGACGATCAGGGTGTTGATCTGGTCCGTGCCCTCGAAGGTGTAGAGGGACTCGGCGTCCGCGTGGAACCGGGCGGCCTGGTGCTCCAGCAGGATGCCGTTGCCGCCCAGCAATTCCCGGCCCAGTGAGGCAGTGTGGCGCATGTGGCGGCACACCCAGGTCTTGGCCAGGGCCGCCTGAGCGTCGCCGACGCCGTCGCCGTCGGCGAGCTGCGCCAGGCGGACCGCGAGCGCCAGGGAGGCGTTGGCGTTGCCGAGCATGGTGACCAGCTGGTCCTGGACCAGCTGGAACGACGCGATCGGCCGGCCGAATTGCTCTCGCTGCCGCGTGTAGTCGAGCACGGTCTCGAAGAGGCCGATCTGCAGGCCGGTGGCGTTCCACACCGCGTCCGGACGCAAAATCCGGAAGGCCCGGTTGAGGTCGGCGAAGGAGTTGATCTCCTGCAGGCGGTGTGAGTCCGGCACCCGGACGCCGTCGAGGGTGATGTCGGCGTTGTCCACCATGCGCAGGGAGGTCTTGCCGCGGATCGTGGTGATGGTCATGCCCGGATCGTCGGTGCGGGCCAGGAAGACCTTGACCTGGTGGTCCTCGGTGTCGCGGGCGGCCACTGCTACGTAGTCGGAGGACGCAGCGTTGCCGATCCAGCGTTTGGCTCCGGTGAGTACCCAGTCGCCACCGTCGCGGCGGGCCTCGGTCTGGACGCCACGGGCGATGTCGGAACCGTGCTCGGGCTCGGTCAGGGCGAAGCACCCGGTCATCCGGAACTCCGCGATGTCCTCGTCCCATGCGGAAAACTGTTCCGGGCTGGCCCCGGCCTGCACCACGGTGCGGAACATGCCGGCCTGGCCGCCGAACAGGATGGCCAGGGACCCGTCGACGCGGGAGAACTCCAGGTTCCGGAACCCGGTGAACAACGGCCGGACGGCCTCCCCGGCGTCGCGGATCTCCGCGGGGTCCACCAGGTCCAGCCTCGCCAGTCGGTCCCGCAGGAACAGCGGCGCCTCGCCCCGTTCCCAGTGGTCGGCCAGGACCGGTGCGGCCTCGGTCAGCAGGAACTCCCGCAACCGCCGCAGCACGGTGCGTTCGGCCCCGCTCAACTGCTCGGCGAACCCGTAGTAATCGGCCGTGCCGAGGAGGCCGGTGCTCATACCGTGCCCGCCCGCTTCGGGCCGGCGTCCGCCACGGCGGTCTTGATCGCCCTCATGTCCAGCTTCCCGCTCGGTCTCCGCTCGAGGGTGTCGCGCAGGACCAGCGTGCGCGGTTTCTTGTATCCGGCCAACCGGGGTGCAACGTGGTCCAACAGGTCCTGTGCGGTAGTGCCCGACCCCGGGGCCACGGCGACGACGGCGGCCACTCGCTCGCCCCAGCGCGGGTCCGGCACCCCGAAGACGACGGCATCGGTCACCGCCGGGTGGTCCAGCAACGCCTCCTCGACCTCACCCGGAAAGACCTTCTCCCCGCCCGTGTTCACCACGGAACTGCCCCGCCCGAGCAACTCGATGAAGCCATGCTCGTCTACCCGGACGTAGTCCCCGGGTGAACAGTGACGGACCCCGTTGATGACCGGGTAGCTCTCCTCCGACTTCCGCGGGTCGTCCAGGTAACCCTTGGGCAGGGCCCCGCGGTAGGCCAGCACGCCGGTCGCACCTGGCACGTCCTGCACCTCGCGCCGCGCCTCGTCCAGCACCACGGCGTCCTCCGCGAGACGGAACCGAGCCGGGAGGTCCTCGGCGCGCGTTGTGGTGGCGATGGCGTAGGGACCCCCTTCCGTGGAGGCGAGGATGTCCACGATCGCCACCTGCCCCAATCGGTGGATCCGGCGCTTGGTCTCGTCACTGAACCGCATCCCCGAACTGATCACGGACGTCAGTCCGGACCGGGCGCCCTGCAAGCGTGTTTCAAGGGCCTCGACGATGGGCACGGCCACGGCGTCCCCGGCTACGATAAGCCGGCTCACCCGTTCGTCGATGATCAGTCGCACCACGTCCTCGGGGACCAGGCTGGGGTCCGGGTTGATGATCACCGTGCCGCCCAGGGCCAGGGTGTTCATGACGCTGAAGAGGGCGGTGGCGTGGATGAACGGCGCCAGCGGCAGGGTGGTCACGGCCGGGCGGTCCGCGGACACCGCCACGGCGACGGCGGCCTCCACGTCCGCGGGATACTCCAGCCCCAGTGGTGCGTAGATCGAGGACTGCTGGATGTGCAGGAGGTCTCCGATCCCCCAGACCACGGCCTTGGGAGTGCCCGTGGTCCCGCCGGTGAAGATGTAGACCTCGGCGTCCCGGCCCGGGTCGGGCAGCGAGGCCGGGACTGCGGCCACCAGGTCCGCATAGGCCAGGCGCGCCACGCGGGGAGGAAGGACCACCGGCTCCCGGACCGGTGCCCCGTCCGCACGTCCGCCACCGGCCACGACCACGAACCGTGGTGAGGCCTCCGTCCCGGCGACCCGCTCCAGTGCGTCCTGGACGACGGCAACGGTGCCCGGGGCGTGGACGAGCGCGGCGGGGCGGGCCACCGCCAGTAATGCGGCCACCTCGGCACCGCGGTAACGGTAGTTGATGGACACGGGAATGGCCTCGAGCTTGAGACAGGCGTAGAAGAGCACGAGGTACTCGACGGTGTTGTGCAGGAAGAACGCCACCCGGTCCCCGGCGCACAGGCCCTGGTCCCGCAGCGCCGTTGCGGCGGCCCCGGCTCGAGCCTCGAACTCCTCGTAGCTGACGGACTGCCCGTCGGACCGCAGCGCGACGAGCTCCGGGCGGCGTCTGGCTATCCGGTTCCAGAGGACTGCGTAGTTGTCGTACATCCGAACGCTCCTGTACCGCGAGGGAGGACGCCGCCCATGTGACGGATCCCACAAGTAGTTTCAGGTGTCCTGAAATAATCGTCAAGGCCCTCGAGCCCTGGCCTGCTTCCAGGAGCGCAGCGCACCGTCAACGCGCAGAGTGGTTCGGCCCTGCGGTCCCTGCGCGCAGGTCCGACCAGCCCCGGGGTACGCACCCGAACGCCAAGGGGGCACATCCGCGGCCCCAGCACTGCCAGCACTGGAAGTGGAAGGTGTGGTCCTCAGAGGCTGAAGATCTGCCGGTCGGCCGCCAGGGTGTACGAGCCGTCGTAGTGCGCGCCGATGCCGGTCAAGTCCGCATGCGAGAACACCCCTGCCACGTGGCTGACCACCACGCTCTTCGCACCGGCCTCGGTGGCGATCCGCCCAATACCCTCTGGGGACGTGTGGCTGGACTCCAGGTGATGCAGGTATTCCTCGGTGAAGCCCCGGTCGCGGTAGTAGTCCATATTGATGACCTCGTGGACCATGATGTCCGCATCACGACTCAGCCGCGCCACGTTGGAGTGCTCGGCGGTGTCCCCGGAGAACGAGATGACCCCGTGGTCGGACTCGAACCGGAATCCGAAAGAAGGAAAGACCGGCAGGTGTTCCACGAGTGTCGCCTGAACTCGAACGCGGTCGTCCTCATAGATGGTGAACGGCTCCATCTCCGGCACAGGATGACGGTCCGGGTCGGCCTTCAGTCCGCGAGGCAGGTCGATGTCCACGCCTTCAAAGAGTTCGTCGAGCGGAATGCGCGCCTCGTCGGTGGTGCGGATATTGATGTCATAGCCATTGGCCTTCAGCAGATGGTCGACGACATCCTTCATGCCGGTCTGGCTCGGTTCGACAACAGGCCGGAACCCTTGGGGCAGGCGGGCTCGGCCGGGCCCCATGATCCCCACCCTCGACGTCACGCCCTGCACCGGGGTGTCCCAGTTGTAGAGCATGTAGGCGCTCAGCTCGGAGACATGGTCCGAGTGCAGGTGGGTGACGAACGCCTGGCGAAGCGTACTGCCGGTCAGCCCGGCCTCGCTGGCCTGCCTCGGCATGCCCAAACCGAAGTCCACGAGGTAATGCAGGCCATCCACGATGACAGCGCTCGATATCCCGTGCCGCGACCCGCGGATGGCCGGGCCGGCTGCGGTGCCCAGGGTGACCAGGTGCATTCCCGCCTCCGGGACCTTGCCCGGAGCAGCGAGCACCGGGGTCTCGTCCGCTGACGCGCCACCAGCGGCCAGGAAGGGGGCACCAAGGGCCATCGCTCCCCCAGCACCCAGAATGGCGCGGCGAGACGGTCGAGGGGATCGCGGGGTGGATGCCATGGTTCCTCCAAAGGGTTGAGAGCCAGAACGCCGAGCTGCCTATATTTCAGGCTGGCTGAAACATTCGGCTGCTCACCCACTATGGAGGAGGGGTTCTCCTGAGACAAGGCCCCGGGAGGCTGCGCTCCCCGCCCGAAGACATCAGGGCTCCCCGATACTCACGCGCGGTGATGCGGCCTTCCCACGATGGGGTCACCGTGGATCGCGAAGAACTGCCCCGTGGACCCCTGGATCGCCCTGGCCACCGTGGTGAAGATCCAGTCCAGTGCCGCCGTCTGCTGCGTGGTCGCCCGACGGTAGAGGCGGACGTCCACGGCCGGCATCTCGAAGGGCAGGGGCTGTACGACGATCGGCCACGTGGTCGCCCATCCGGCGGCGATGGTGTCGGGGACGGTCGCGATCAGCCCCCGGTCCCCCGCCAGCAGGGACGGCAGGGAGGTGAAATGGTTCACCGTCACCTGGGGGGTGATGACCGCGCCCAGCCGGCCCAGGGCGGCTGCGAGGTTGGGCAGGCCGGAATCACTCCCCACCGCGACGTGCTCGGCCGAGACGTAGTCCGCCAGGGAGACCGGCGCCATGGCGAGCGGATGGTCCGCGGACATCGCCACCCCGTACGACTGCGACTTCAGGGCCACGTGGTCGAAGCCACCCGGGACCGGGGAGGGCGTCACAGCCAGGTCGACGGTCCCCCGGGAGAGCCATTCCGGCAGCGCCTGGACGTCCATCGCCACGACATCGACGCCAACCCGGGGCGCCCGCGCCCGGACGGCCCGCAGGATGGACGGCGCCCACCCGATCTCCCCGAGTTCGGACATGGCGATGCGGAAACGACGGTCCGTGAGTGCCGGGTCGAAGCCGTGGATCTCGTCCAGGGCACGGTCGACCCCGGACAGCGCCTCACGGAAGGCCGGGAACACGGTGGAGGCCACCGGGGTGGGACGCATGGTCCTGCCGTCCCGCTCGAACAGCGGGTCGTCGAGTTCGCGGCGCAGCCGACCCAGGGCCTGGCTCACCGCCGGCTGGGTCACGAAGAGCCGGCGCGCCGCCGTGGTGAGGCTGCCCGTCTCGTAGACCGCGACGAATACGCGCAACAGGTTCAGGTCCACGCCACGCGCCTCGTGCCACTAAGTCCCGCTGCTCGATTCATAAGCAATCATTATCCCCAACCCCTGGGAACATGCGTCTGGCTACGTAACATGGATCACAGCCCGCCGTGCTCGACCCCTTCACCCGCATTCCAGGAGCAACCATGACCGTTTACGCCCCGCAGGCCGCGACGACCGAATCCGCGGCCCAGGCCATCGCCCGCGTCGGGAGCCCCGTGGAGATGCTGCGCAACGCGCAGTCGCGCCCCACGATCTTCCCCGTCACCCCAGAGTTCAGCAATTGGCGTTCGGAGCAATTGGCCTGGCGCGACTCGGTGGCCCTGCTCGACCAGTCCCACCACATGACCGACCTGTTCATCTCCGGCCCGGATGCACTCAGGCTGCTCAGCGACACCGGCGTGAACAGCTTCGCGACCTTCGGCGTGGACAAGGCCAAGCAGTTCGTCGCCGTCAACCACGAGGGCTACCTCATCGGCGACGCCATCCTGTTCCACCTCGAGGAGGACCGTTTCGACCTCGTGGGCTGGTTCATGGTGCTCGACTGGGTCCAGTACATCGGCGAGACCGGTGACTACGACGTCACGTTCGAGCGCGACGCCAACTCCCTGATGCGCACCCCGGGTCAGGATCCCGCCCTCTACCGCTACGAGGTCCAGGGCCCCCGGGCACTGGACCTGATGGAGAAGGTCACCGGGGCCCCGGTGCCGAAGACCAGGTTCTTCCACATGACCACGTTCACCATCGCCGGCGTCGAGGTCCGCTCGCTGCGCCACGGCATGGCCGGCCAGCCCGGCTTCGAGCTCTTCGGCCCCTGGGCCGAGGGCCAGCGTGTCCGGAAGGCACTGATCGAGGCCGGCGCCGAGTTCGACCTCGTGCCGGTCGGGGCCAAGGCCTACTCCTCGGCCAACCTCGAGTCGGCCTGGGTGCCCTCTCCGCTGCCGGCGATCTTCACGGGCCAGGGCATGGACGCGTACCTCGACTGGCTGCCCGCCGCCCGGACCGGTTCACTCGCCGGAAGCGCTACCTCCGAGGACATCGAGGACTACTACCTCACTCCCTACGATCTCGGTTACGGCCGCAGCGTCGCCTTCGACCACGACTTCATCGGGCGCCGCGCCCTCGAACGCCTGGCGCAGGAACCGCAGCGCACCAAGGTCACGCTGGTGTGGAACCCCGAGGACGTCGCCGCCGCCCAGCGTTCGCTGTACGAACCGGGGACCCCGGCGAAGTACATCGACTTCCCCAAGGCCCGGTACGGCGTCTATCAGGTCGACCGCGTGCTGGCCGGGGGCGCGGACATCGGCATCTCACACGACGCCGGGTACATCACCGGCGAGCAGGTCTTCGTCTCCCTGGCGAGCGTCGAGGCCTCCCACGCCGAGCCCGGGACCGAGGTCAGCGTGATGTGGGGCGAGGAGCCGAACTCCGCCAAGCCGACGGTGGAGCGTCACCGTCAGGTGCAGATCCGCGCCACGGTGTACCCCGCCCCGTACTCGTCCTACGCCCGGGAGGACTACCGCAGGGACTGATCCTCCCCGCTACCGGGGCCTCGTGTCAGTCGAGACCGAGCAGTGCCACCGCGTTGTCCTTGAGGATCTTCCGGGTGGCGCCGTCGGGGATCTGGAGCTCCCGGTAGTCGCGCATCCACCGCTCCGGCGTGATGGCCGGGTAGTCCGACCCGAACAGGACCTTGTCCTGGAGGTACGTCCGGGCCGCGCGCACGAGTTTGGGCTCGAAGTACTTCGGCGACCACCCCGAGAGGTCGATCCACGTGTTGGACTTGTGCGTGGCGATGGCGATCGCCTCGTCCTGCCACGGCACGGAGGGGTGGGCCATGATGATCCTCAGTCCGGGGTGCCGGGCGGCGAGGTCGTCCAGGTGCATGGGGTTGGACAGGGACAGCCGGATGCCGTATCCCCCGGGCATCCCGGCCCCGATGCCCGTCTGTCCGGTGTGGAAGACGCAGGGCACCCCGAGCTCCTCCAGCACGGTGAAGAGCGGGTCGAATTGCGGGTCGCTGGGCAGGAAGTCCTGGACGCTCGGATGGAACTTGAATCCCCGGACGCCAGAGTCCCCGTGCAACCGACGGGCGTCCTCGATGGCCGCCGGCCCGCACCATGGGTCGACGCTGCCGAAGGGGATCAGCACATCGTTGTTCCGGGCGGCCCCCTGCGCGATCTCGGTGCTGCTGTTCGGCATGGTCTTCATGGCCGTGCGGGCGTCCACGGTGAAGACCACCGCCGCCATGGACAGCCCCCGGTAGTAGTCGGCCACCGCGTCCAGGCCCGGACGGTCTCCGTCGCGCTTGAAGTAGGCGTCCATCGCCTCCGTCAGCTCGCCCGGCAGGGCCCCGTGTCCGCAGGCGTCGGCCTCGATATGCACGTGGGTGTCGATGGCGACGATGGACTCCAGGTCGATCCGTGGTTCGTACACGGGGGCCTCCTCGGTTCGGTTGATAACGGTGCGGGAGTTCACGCGTAGTACCGCAGCAGCAGGTCGGCCACGCAGGCAGGTTTCGCCGAACCCTCCACCTCGAACGTGACGCGCACGGTGACCTGCTGTCCGGCAGCGAGGGGGACGGTGCCCAGGACCTCGCCCCGCAGACGGATAGTGCTGCCCACGGGCACCGGAGCCGGGAACCGCAACCGGTCCAGGCCGTAGTTCATGCCGGTGCCCATGTCGGTCACCTCGAATACCTCTGCCATGAGCGGCACCACGAGGCTCAGGGTCAGGTAACCGTGGGCGACCGTGCGCCCGAAGGGGCTCCGCGCCGCTGCCTCCGGGTCGACGTGGATGGGGTTGTGGTCCCGCGACACCTGCGCGTAGGCGTCCACGTCGTCCTGGGTGACCCGGAACCACGAGGATGGGCCGAAGGTGCGACCCACCAGTTCCGGGAGCCCGTCGATCGTTGTCCTGAGCGTGCCGCTCTCGCGTACGTCCATGAGGCCCTCCTACGCTTGACGACCACGGCCGATGGGTAGCGGCCGGCCACGATGCCGACACTGCTCCTAAGTTTCAGGTAACCTGAAATGACTGTCAAGGACGTTCGACTGTGAGGGCCGACTGGAGCGGGGACCCGGAGGACGCGGGGCGGGAGGCCACCGGGATGCCCTAGCGACGCCGGTTGACCGGCGGCAGGCGGCGGTGGCCCGCGTGCTAGGTTGACCCCGAGCGCGGGTGGTTCCCGCCACAACGGACGAGGGAGTGGAATGGACACCGAGCCGGATCAGGAGAGCCACTCACCAGCCACCGCGCCCCCGGGCCTGGTCGAGGGATGGTTCATCTACACCATCAAGCAGCTGGAGTCGGGGTTGCGCGCCCCGCTGGAACAGGCCGCTCAACAGGCCGCCGGACTGACCACCGCCCAGTACACCGCACTGGCCGTCCTGGCCCGCTGGCCGGGGATCACGTCCTCCGAGCTGGCGCGTCGCTCCTTCGTCCGGGCCCAGACGATGGCCGAGACCATGACGCCCCTGCTCGAGGCGGGGTACGTGCGCCGGTCCGAGGATGCCGCCAGCGGCCGCCGCATCCCCCTGTACCTCACGGACGCCGGCCGCGAGGTCCTGGAATCCCTGAGCGGACCGGTGTCCGCGCTCGAGTCCGCCCTGCTGGCGGCGATCCCGCCGGCCGAACGCCAGTCGTTCGCCAGCAACCTCCGGGCCTGCCGCACGGCGCTGGCCGGACTGCCGCGCTGAGCACGGGGCCCGCCGCGCCCGACTACGCTGGCCCCGTGCCCTTCACCCTGGAGACCCGTGAGGCCGGCGGCATCACGGCCGCCGAGCTGTACGCCCTGCTGCGCCTGCGGACCGACGTGTTCGTCGTGGAGCAGGACTGCCCCTACCCCGAGCTCGACGGCCGGGACCTGCACGAGGGCACCCTGCACGCCTGGGCCCACGAGGGCGGCGACGTGCTCGGGACGATCCGCGTCCTGGACGTCCACGGCACCGCCCCGGCCATCGGTCGCGTGGCCACCGCCCCGGCGACGCGGGGCCGCGGCGTCGCCGGCCGGCTGATCCGCCATGGCATCGACCTGTGCCGGCCGGACGCCGTCATCCACCTGCACGCCCAGGCCCACCTGGAGGGCTGGTACGAACGCTTCGGCTTCCGGCGCGCGGGAGATCCCTATGACGAGGACGGGATCCCGCACGTGCCCATGCGGCGCGCCCCCGCCGCGGGCTCCGGAGGATAGGCGGACGCGATGGACCCCTTCCGTTTCACGCTGCGGCAACTGCAGCACTTCCTCGCGGCCACGGACGCGGGGACCGTGACGGCGGCCGCCGAGTCGGTGCACATCTCCCAGGCCGCGATGTCCCAGTCCCTGACCGAACTCGAGCGGGCGGTCGGCCAGCAGCTCATGGTCCGCACCCGCTCGCACGGCATCCAGCTGACCTCGGCCGGGCGCCGCTTCCTGGTGGACGCACGCGAGCTGGTGCGCCGTGCCGCCGACGTCCAGCAGGAGATGGCGGACCGGGCCGGCCAGCTCGTGGGTCCGCTCAGCATCGGGTGCTACACCGCCGTGGCGCCGTTCTGGGTCCCGTTCATCGCCGAGCGGTTCATCGTGCCCCATCCCGAGGTGTCCGTCCAGATCGTGGAGGGCGACGGCCGGGACCTGCAGCGGCAGATGCTGGAGGGACGGTTCGACGCCGTCATCACCCACACCGGGCACCTGATCGACGGCGTGCACCACGAGGTGATCCGCCGGGGTCAGGGGTACGCGCTCGTGCACCCCGGGCACCGCCTGGCGTCCCGGGAGGCGGTGGAGGTCGCCGAGTTCGGTGACGACCCGTTCGTGCTGCTGGACGTGCCCGCGGTCCGGGACAACCAGATCCCCAAGCTGCGCGCCCTCGGCCTGGAGCCGAACATCCGCTGGCGCTCCACGAGCCTCGAGGCGGTCCGCGGGCTCGTCGGGCGCGGGCTGGGGTGGAGCGTCCTCGTGCAGCGTCCGCCCGTGGACATGTCCTATGACGGGTTCCCCATCGTCCCCATCCCCCTGCTGAACTTCGAGCCCAGTGACATCTGCTTCGCCTACGTGCAGGAACGCCGCAGCCGCCGGCTGCGGGAGCTCATCTCGCTGTGCACGGCGGAGGGCGCGCGGCTGGACGAGCAGATGCCGTCCGGCCGCGCGCCCGGGCACGGGTAGGAGCTGTCAGCGCATGTCGCCCTCGAGGTCCGCGTCGCGGCCCTCCTTGACCGCCAGGGTCGCCAGGACGGCCACCAGGTACACGACGATCCACACGGCGCCGATGAGCCACAGCGAGCCGCCGGCGAAGGCGACCAGGCCCGAGGCGATCATCGGGGTGAAGCCGGCGCCCAGGGTCGAGGAGGCCTGGTAGACCAGCGACGAGCCGGTGTACCGGATGCGGGTGGGGAACAGTTCGGCGCAGAAGGCACCGAAGGGACCGAAGATGGTGCCCTGCACGAAGCCCTGGGTCAGGATGAGGGCCAGCAGGAACGCCCAGAGGGTGCCCAGGTCCAGCAGCTGCATGACCGGGAAGGCGGCGGCCGCGCCGATCAGCATCCCGACGATCATCACGGGGCGCCGGCCCACCCGGTCGGACAGCCGGGACGCGAACCACACGACGACGACGGTCGAGGCCGCCCCGAGCGCCTTGACCCAGAGCGTGTGCGTCTGGTCCAGGCCCTCGTTGATGACGTAGGAGATGGCCCAGACGGTCATGAGTCCCTGCACGGTGTAGGAGCTCATCCCGGCGACGATGCCCAGGGTGAGGTTCTTGGGGTACTTCGTGATCACCTCGAGCAGCGGGATCTTGCGCTCCTCGGCCGTGTCCTCGAGCTTGGCGAACAGCGGTGACTCGTGGACCTTGAGGCGCACGACCAGGCCGATCAGGACCAGCACCGCGCTGAGCAGGAACGGGACGCGCCAGCCCCAGCTGATGAACTGGTCGTCCGGGAGCATGGTGAACACGGACATCACCACGGTGGCCAGGATCGCCCCGGCGGGACCGCCCATGTTGGCGAAGCTCGCGGCGAACCCGCGACGCTGGGCCGGGGCGTGCTCCAGGGCGATCAGCATGGCCCCGCCCCACTCCCCGCCGACCGCCAGGCCCTGGATGACCCGGAAGACGGCGAGCAGGATCGGCGCGGCGATGCCGATCATGGCCGTCGGCGGCAGCAGGCCGATGGCCACGGTCGTGGCGCCCATGAGCATCATCGAGGTCACGAGCACGCCCTTGCGGCCGAGCCGGTCGCCGAAGTGGCCGAAGACGACGCCGCCGAGGGGACGGGCGATGTAGCCGACCGCGAGGATCGTGAAGGAGACGAACAGGCCGAGTCCGGGATCGATGCCGGCGAAGAAGACCTGGCTGAAGACGATCGAGGCCGCGGTGGCGAAGAGGATGAAGTCGTAGAACTCGATCATCGACCCCAGGAAGCTCGAGGCGAGGATGCGGCGCATCATCGTCGTGTTGAGCGAGGTCGAGATCTCCATGGCCTCCGGGCCGGGCGTCGTTGCAGTGTGCGTCATCGCAGGGCACCTACCTTCAGGGCAGCAGTATGGGCGTCCGCAGTCGTGCGGGCAAAGGGGATGGTGGCCAGGTCCTCGGGGACGAAGAACTCGCCGGAGAACTCCGAGGCCAGGTCCCGCCACCGCTGTTCCGGCGTGTGGCCCGGGACGAGGTGGTGCAGGGCCAGGCGGGCGGCGCCGGCCCGTTCGGCGAGCTCGACGGCCTGTTCGGGGCTCGTGTGGGACTTGCGGTGGTGGTCGATCGAGGCGCGGTCGGCCTCGGTGGGGCTGCCGCCGTACCGGGCCTCGACCCAGTCGAAGTCGATGGCCTCGTGGAGCAGCAGGTCGGTGTCCCGGGCGAGGGTGACGAGGTTGTCGGTGGCCGTGGTGTCACCGGAGATCGTCACCGAGCCCGCCACGGTGTCGAAGCGGAAGGCGAAGGCCGGGGCGACCGGCGGGTGCTCGACGAGGATGGCCGTGACCGTCACCAGCTCGTCGCGGTAGACCTCGAAGGGGGCCATGCCCGCGGGGGTGGGGTTGGCGTTGGGGTGGTATCCGATGCCCTCGGGGATGGCGATATCGGTGGCGGTGAAGCAGTCGAACGGCGAGGGACGCAGCGCGTCGAGCACCCGGTCGTTGACGTCGGTGGCGTAGGCCTGCACGAGCGAGTCCACCATGCCGCGGATGCCCGGCGTCGGGTTCTGCGGGAACACCGGCTGAGGGGCGACGTCGGCCCGCGGCGAGACCGGGGGCAGCGCACCGCGGTCGCCGGGGCCGATGATCCTGATCGGGTCGAGGGCCGCGAGGTCCCGTTCGTACAGGCCCATGAGCAGGAGGCTGGCGAGATCGACCGTGTGGTCCGAGTGCAGGTGGGTCACGAACACCGCGCGCATGCCGTCGAAGGACAGGCCGGCCTTCTCGAGCTGCCGTCCGGCACCCAGCCCCACGTCCACCAGGTAGTACGCGTCCCCCACCACCACGGCGGTGGCGATGCCATGCCGATGGCGGCCTTCCTGCGAGGCCCACCAGCGTGGGCCGCCGGCGGTGCCGAGGGTGACGATGCGCGGCGCGAGGCCGTTCTCCGGTGCTGGCTGCACGGGTACTCCTTGAGGACAGCGGATGGGGATGCCGCGTCAGCGCGGCGTGATGTAGACCACTGTGTCCCCGATCGCTGATGAAGTAAAACTGAATCATTCAATAACTCTCATAGGATGAACCTATGAAGTCCCGACACCTTGTGACAGCGCAGGTCAGACTGTAGCCACCGGGGCACGGCCACCGCGCCCGGCCCGGCCCGTGAGCCAGGTCAGCGGGAGCAGGAGGATGAGGGCCAGGAATCCGGCCAGCACGACGGTGACCACCGCGGCGGAGTCCCCGAAGTTCGCCACGGCCACCAGCGTGGCCACGCCCATGTTGCGCTGGGAGGCGGAGATGCCCACGATCGGGCCAACCCCGGGCTTGATGGCCCCCAGCGCCCACCCGGCCGCGAGGTTGGCCAGGGTGAACAGCACGATCGCCAGGACGGTCCCGGTCCCGATGAGCCCGGCCAGTTCCCGGTGGCCGGCGAGGAACTGGTTGGCGAGCATCACGAGCATGGACCAGAAGCTCAGGCGCTGGACCGGCCCCTGCAACCGCGCCGCCAGTCCTGGACTGAGCTGGCGCACGGCGATGGACGCGCCGAGGGGCAGCAGCATCGTGGGCAGCAGGACCGCGGCGATGCTGGCCGGCGAGACCTCCGCCCCCGGCAGCAGCATCGGCAGCACCACGGGCATGAACAGCGTGGTGGCCACGAGCATGACGGCCAGCAGCGCGGAGGCGGAGGGCATGTCCCCCCGGGCCAGCCGGGTCAGCTTCAGCGCGAAGGGAGCGCCGGCCGCGCAGGCCAGGACCATCAGCCCCATGCGGGCGTCCGCGGGGATGGGCAGGACGGCGGTCAGCACCAGGGCCAGGGCCGGGGCGATGAGGAAGTTGGCCACGGCGCCGGAGACCAGGAGCCGGCCGCTGCGCAGCGGGGCGATGAACTGGCGCACGGTCTGGCCGAGCCCGACGGCGGCCATGCTGGTGACGGCGAACAGGGGGACCGACACGGCGCCCACGAGGTCACTGATCGCCTGAAGGTCCATAGGGTCATTCTGGCCACCGGGGCCCGTAGACTATCCCCAGTTTTCCATCCAGTGATAAGGCGGGTCCGTGGCCGGCAACGCACACGCTCCAGGACGCTCCGTGACCTCGCGGGCGCTCGAGGTGCTGGGCTCCTTCGACGCCCAGCACGTCCGCCAGAACCTGTCCCAGATCTCCCGCCGTACCGGCATGCCCGTGGCCACCTGCTACCGGCTGCTGCGGGACCTGGCCGAGTGGGGGGCCCTCAGCCGCGGCGAGGACGGCTCCTACGCGGTGGGGCCGCGCATCGCGCAGCTGGGCCTGCTCGCCCCGCTGGAGCGCGGGCTGCGCCAGACGGCCGCGCCCTACATGCAGGACGTCCTCTTCGCCACCCGGCAGATCGTGAACCTGTTCATCCTCGACGGCACCGAGGCCCTGTTGCTGGACCGGATCGCCGGCACTCGCGTCGGCGCCCCGATCGCGCGCCCCGGGGACCGGTTGCCCCTGCACACCAGCGCCGGCGGGAAGGTGCTGCTGGCGCACGGTCCCGCCGAGGTGGTCGAGGCCGCCGCCGCGCGGTTGACCCCGGAGACCCGCAAGAGCATCGCCGACCGGCCCCGCCTGGACGAGGAGCTGGAGCGGGTGCGCGAGCGCGGGTACGCCACCACGGAGGGGGAGCACTCCTCCGGGGCCTACGGCCTGGCGGTGCCGGTCCGCGGGATGGAGGGCGAGGTGATCGCCGCGCTGGGGATCGTCAACCTGTCCCGTATCACGGACTTCCAGCGGATCGTGCCCGCCCTGCAGGTGGCCTCCGCGGCGATCACCCGGTCCCTGAACCGGTCGGTCTAGGACGGCTCAGGCGGACGTGCCCACACCCGCTCCCGCCAGGGTCCCGCTGCCGACGACCTCGAAGACCGTGCCCGGCCGGGCCACGGTGACCGGCCCGTCGTACTCGGTCCGCACGCCCGCCGTCCACTGCTCGTCCGTGGCGACGCCGGCCAGGTGGGAGAGCACCACGCGCCCCGCCCGGGCCGCGGTGGCCACCCGGCCGACCCCCTCCGGGGTGGTGTGGGCGATGAGCTGGTGATTGAGGAACTCCGGGCCGAAGTCCCGTGCGCGGTAGAAGTCGAGGTAGACGCTCTCGTGGATGAGCAGGTCCGTGCCGGCGGCGAGCCGGACCATGTTCTGGGACTCGGTCGTGTCCCCGGAGACCACCACGGATCCGTAGGCGGTGTCGAAGCGGAACGCGTAGGCCGGGAAGATCGGCGGGTGCTCCACCAGGATCGCGCTGACGCGCACCCGCTCGTCCGCGTAGACGAGGAAGGGCTCCATGGCCGGCGTCGACTCCCCCGTGGCGCCGGCGGCGGAGCCCGGCAGGCGGATCTCCTCCACGGTGACGAGGTCGTACAGCGGCGGGCGGCCCTCGTCGACGATGCGCACGTCGATGTCGTAGGAGTAACCGCGCAGCACGTGGTCGACCAGCCCGGCCAGGCCCACGGCGCCCGCCTCCGGGTCCGCCGAACCGGGCCCGAGGATCTTCACGGGCTCGGTGAAGCCCTGCACGGGCTGGCCCCAGTTCCACAGCAGGTAGGCGGGCAGCTCGGCCACGTGGTCGGAGTGCAGGTGGGTCACGAAGCAGGCCCGCAGGTTCTCCCCGCGCAGTCCGGCCTCGTGGGAGGCCCGGGTGATCCCCAGGCCGAAGTCCACCAGGTAGTGGACCCCGTCCACGATGATCGCCGTGGCGATGCCGGCGCATTCGGAGCGGATCGCCGGTCCGGCCGCCGTGCCCAGGGTGACGACCTTCAGCCCGGTCCGGTCCTGGTCGGGGTGCGCGGTGCTGCGGTGGTCGTCCATGTGGGGGCCTTCCGTGGTTCCAGTGGTTTCCCCCACTGTGCCCGACCATCCGCCTCCCCCTCAGGCCCACTTCTCACTGGACGAAAAGCCACCTATGTGCCCCAGTTCACACGCTCCTAGATTCGCCTGCAGACGTTCCTCACCGACCCCCACGGTCCCCTCACAGGAGAATCCGATGACCCTCACCCAAGCGCCCACGGCGCAGACCCGCTTGCCGAGCGCCCCGCCCTTCGACAGCGGCGACCCCCGGTACTGGTCCCCCCGCAAGCGCACCCGGTACGCGTGGATGCTGACCGGGCTGCTGCTGTTCCTGATGATGCTGAGCTGGGCGGACAAGGCCGTGCTGGGCATCGCCGCCGTGCCGCTGATGGAGGAACTGGACATCACCCCGGAGCAGTTCGGCCTGGTCTCCAGCGCCATGTTCCTGACCTTCGGGCTGGCCCAGCTCGTGGCGGCCCCCCTGGCCAACAGGATCAAGGCCAAGACCCTGCTGCTGGTGATGTGCCTGATCTGGTCCCTGTCCGTGATGCCCGTGGTCGTCTTCGCCACGCTGCCCGCCCTGTGGATCAGCCGGCTGGCCCTGGGCGCCGGCGAGGGCCCGCTCGCACCGGTGCTGATGCACGCCATCTACAAGTGGTTCCCCTCCAAGAAGGGCGCCACCCCCGCCGCGGTGGCCTCCTCGGGCGTGACGCTCGGCATCGTGGCCTTCGCGCCCGTCCTGGCCTGGGTGGTCACCCAGCACGGCTGGCGCACCGCCTTCGTGGCGCTGGCCGTGGTCGGCGTGGCCTGGTGCGCCGTCTGGATGTGGCTGGGCAAGGAGGGACCGTACACGTCCCTGGCCGTGGAACGGGAGATCGAGGGCACCGCGGTGCAGGCCCCGCTGCCCGAGGCCCCGCGCGTGAGCGAGGAGAAGGTCCCGTTCTTCAAGACCATCGCCAATCCCACGTGGCTGTTCGCGGTCCTGGCGTCCTTCTTCGGCTACTGGACCTTCACCCTGGCCATGTCCTGGGGCCCGGCCTACTTCCAGAACGTCATGGGCTTCTCCGGCCAGCAGGCCGGTGCGCTGATCGCCCTGCCCGCCGCCTGGGGCGTCGTGGCGACGATCGGGCTCAACGCGATGATCCAGCGCCTGGACCAGCGGGGCGTGCCGAGCCGGCGCTCCCGCGGCTGGACCCTGGGCCTGGCCGGCACCGCGGCCGGGCTGTCCCTGCTGGCCTCCACCCTCGTCGCCTCCCCGGCACTGGCCCTGGCCCTGATGAGCTTCGGCTTCGGCACCGCCCCGGCGCTGTTCGCCATCACCTACCTGATCGTCGGTGAGCTGACCACGATCTCCCAGCGCGGGGCCCACCTGAACGTGGCCAACGCCGTGCTGACGACCGGCGGCGTCTTCGCCCCGGCCATCGGCGGCTTCCTCATCGGCCGGGCCGTGACGCCGGCCGACGGCTACCAGCTGGCCTTCCAGGTCACCGCGGTGCTGCTGACGGCCTTCGGCCTGCTGGCCCTGGTCTTCGTCAACCAGCAGCGCCAGCGCCGCAAGCTCGGCATCGAGGCCTGAGCCCGCCCGACGACGGCCAGGCCGCGTCGCAGGGCACCGCGTGCCAGAACGCCCGGTGGGGATCTCCCCGCCGGGCGGGCTGCGTGGGCGACCTGCGTGGGCGACCTGCGTGGGCGGCCCGTGTACCGCCGGGGCGCCGAGGGCCGAGGCGTCCGCCGATCGGGCCCGGCACGCAGGGACGGACGGCACCCAGCACAGTGGCCCCGCACCGTTCGGTGCGGGGCCACTGTGCTGCGTCTGGGGACCGACGCGCGGTCCGCGAGCCGGCCGTGCGGCTCGCGGACCGTGGGGCTCAGTCCGTGTGGGACCGGGCGTTGACGGTGCGCGGCTCGAGGTACTCCGCCAGGCCCCAGCGGCCGCGCTCGCGGCCCAGGCCCGAGCCCTTCCAGCCGCCGAAGGGCGCGTCCAGCTCGACGACGGTGTGCTGGTTGATCCACGCGGTGCCGACCTCGAGGCGGGAGGCCACCGCGTGGGCCCGGTCCAGGTCCGGGGACCAGACCGAGGCCCCCAGGCCGAACTCCTGGGCGTTGAGTCCCTCGATCGTGGCGTCCAGGTCGTCATAGGCGACAACGGGCAGCGCGGCGCCGAACTGCTCGCAGGAGACCAGCTCCGAGGACGCCGGGGCGTCGGCCACGATCGTCGGCTCCAGGAAGTACCCGGGGAGGGTCGTCCCGTGCCGGCCGCCGTGGGCGATCCGCCCGCCCTGGGCGACGGCCTGGTCGACGTAGTCCTTCACGAGTCGCTGCTGGGCCTCGGTGTGCATCGGGCCCATGGTGGTGCCCTCGGCCACGCCGTGGCCCACGCGCAGGGCGGAGGCCGCGGCCACGAGCGCCTCGGTCAGCTCCGCGCTCTGCGCGCGCGGGACGTAGACCCGCTTGACGGCCATGCAGACCTGTCCGGCGTTGCGGAACGCCGAGGCCACGATCCGCTGGGCGGTGACCTGCAGGTCGGCGTCGGGCAGGACGATGGCCGGGTCGTTGCCGCCCAGTTCCAGGGTCACCTTCTTCACCGTGGGGGCGGCCTGCGCCATGATCGCGGCCCCGATCTCGGTGGACCCGGTGAAGGAGATCTTCCGGACGCCCGGCATCTCGGACAGCGCCCGGGACAGGACGCCGCGGCCGGTGACCACCTGCAGCACGTGTGCCGGCAGGAAGCGGTTCAGCACCTCGGCCAGGGCCAGGGTGGACATCGGGGTCGACGGCGAGGGCTTGGCGATCACGGTGCACCCGGTCACCAGGGCCGGGGCCAGCTTCACGGCCAGCAGGGAGATGGGGAAGTTCCACGGGGTGATGGCCCCGACGAGCCCGACGGGGGCGTACTGGACCTGCACCTGGCGCCCGTCCCGCGGGGGCAGCGTCTCGGACAGGTCCCAGTCCAGGTCCGCGTAGTGCCGGAACAGCCCGGCGGCCACCCGGAACTCCTGGGTGGCCTCGGTCCACACCTTGCCCTGCTCCAGGGACAGGACGCGCCCGAGGTCCTCGGCCTCCGCGGCGATGGCGCCGGCGGCGGCCCGCAGGGCCGAGCGCCGGGCCTCGCGGTCCGCGGCCCACGCGCGGGAGGCCTGCCGGGCGGCGGAGATGGCGCGCTCGACGTCCTCGGGCTGGTGGAGCGGAACGTCGCCGACCGGCTCCAGGGTGGCCGGGTCGATCACTGCATAGGTCGCGGTCACGCGTCCTCCTCGGGTTCAACGGCTGAAGCGCCCACCGGCCGGTGGGCGCGCTTCCTGGGTTCCAGCTTGCGCGCTCGGCTGTGAGCCACCCCACGTGTCTTTTCGTCCAGTAAAAAGTTGGGCTGATGTCCGCGTGCTTAACGCCACATAGTGGGTGGAAACACCGTCACCAGGCATCATCATCCTGTCGCATCCCGCACTCCGGGGCGTCTCGGGAAGGATCGGATGCGGACCACCGGAAGGACATACCCATGAATCTCGATGGGAAGACCCTCGTCGTCACCGGCGTCGCCTCGGGCATCGGCGCCGCCACGGCGGCCCTGCTGCAGCAGAACGGGGCCACCGTGATCGGCGTGGACCGCAATGTCCCCGCCGAGTTCAGCGGCACCTTCATCCAGGGCGACCTCTCCACGCCCGAGGGCGTGGCCGCCGTCGCCGGCCGGGTCCCGGAGGGGGTGGCCGGGCTGCTCAACATCGCCGGGGTGCCCGGGACCGCGCCGTGGCAGACGGTGCTGGCCGTCAACGTGTTCGGCGTGCGCGATCTGACCCGCCTGCTCGCGCCGAAGATCGCCGACGGCGGTGCCGTCGTCAACCTGGCCTCGAACGTGGCCGCCGGCTGGGCCGCCCGCCAGCTCGAGGTCGCCCGCTTCGTCCAGGCCGCGGACCCCGCGGAGGCGCTGGCCACCGTCGCCGGGGATCCGGAGGTCACCGGGAACTCGTACCGGTTCTCCAAGGAGTGCGTGCGCTGGCTGACCCAGGTGCAGGCCTCGGAGCACCTGGGCCGGGTGCGGGTGAACTCGGTCAGCCCCGGACCGGTGCAGACCCCGATCCTGGAGGACTTCAAGAAGGACCATGGCCGCGAGAAGGTCGAGGGCGCGGTGGCCCTGCTCGGCCGGGCCGGCCAGCCGCAGGACATCGCCGAGGTGATCGCGTTCTTGCTCAGCCCGCAGGCGTCCTGGATCAACGGCACCGACCTGTGCGTGGACGGCGGGCTGTCCGCCCACCGTACCGTCACCACCCTGGCCTCCGCGGCCGTCTGAAGGAGGCATCATGCAGAGCATCCCTGACACCGGTTCCAGCACCGCCTCCGGCACCGCCGCCACGGCCGTGGCCCCCGAGCCGGAGCACGCCGGCCGCTTCGGGCACGACCTCGAGGAGGTCGTGGTCGAGCGGCTCGAGACCCTCGCCGAGGGGGTCCGCCGCCTCACGCTGCGCACCCTCGACGGCTCGGAGTTCGCCCGCTGGGAGCCCGGTTCCCACATCGACCTGGTGCTGCCGGACCACGTGCGCCAGTACTCCCTGTGCTCGCCGCTGGCCGACCGCAGCCGCATCCAGGTCTCGGTGCTGCACACCCGGGACTCCCGCGGCGGCTCCGAGTACGTCCACCGGTCCCTGGCCGAGGGTGACGTGATCCGGATCAACGGCCCGCGCAACAACTTCCCCTTCGTGGACTCCCGGAAGTACCTGTTCATCGCCGGGGGCATCGGCATCACGCCCATCCTGCCGATGATCGAGGCCGCCGAGGCCGCCGGGCGCGAATGGCGCCTGGCCTACGGCGGGCGCTCCCGCGCGTCGATGGCGTTCGCGGACGAGCTCATCGAGCGGTACGGCGAGCGGATCCTGCTCTTCCCCGAGGACGAGGTCGGCCGGATCGACCTCGAGGGCCTGCTGGCCCTGCCGCGGGCCAAGATGCTCGTGTACGCGTGCGGCCCGGAGCCGCTGCTGCGCGTCATCGAGGACTACTGCATGGGCTGGCCCCCCGGGGTCCTGCACACGGAGCGGTTCGTGGCCGCGAGCCTGGACGCCGGCGCGAGCGCCGAGCCCTTCGAGGTCGAGCTGACCCAGACGGGCAAGACCGTCACCGTGGCCCCGGACCAGACCATCCTGGAGGCCGTGGAGGAACACGGCGTCCGGGTCCTGTCCTCCTGCCGCGGCGGGATCTGCGGCACCTGCGAGACCCACGTGGTCAGCGGGGAGGTCGAACACCGCGACGCCATCCTCAGCGAGGACGAGAAGCGGTTCGGCGACTGCATGATGGTCTGCGTCTCCCGCGCGGCCGCCGGTTGCCCCAAGCTCGTCCTCGACCTCTGACCCGACGCCACCAGGAGAATCCATGACCGTCACGATGTCCCCCACCAGCGTCGTCTCCCTGCCGGACGACCCCTTCACGATCGAGAACATCTCGAACCCCTACCCGCTGCACGAGAAGCTGCGCGAGGCCGGACCGGTGGTCTGGCTGGAGAAGCACGGCTGCTACGCCGTCACCCGCTACGAGTGGGTCTACGAGATCCTCACCGACTTCGAGTCCTACTGCTCCAGCGGCGGCCTGGGCCCCAAGGACATCCGTAAGGAGGCCGAGTGGCGCCCGCCGTCGATCCTGGAGTCCGACCCGCCCACGCACACCGTCATGCGCCGCGGCCTGGCCGGGGTCATCTCCCCCTCGACCATGCGCCGGCTGCGCGAGCAGTTCGCGCCGTTCGCCGAGGAGCTCGCCGAGGAGGTGGCCCGGCGCGGTGACGTGGACGGCATCGTGGACATCGCCGAGCGCTACCCGCTGAAGGTGTTCCCGGACGCCGTGGGCCTGCGCCCGGACGGGCGCGAGAACCTGCTGCCGTACGGCTCCATGGTCTTCAACGCCTTCGGGGCGGACAATGACATCCGCGCCGCGGCCTTCCAGGAGGGCGAGCGCGTGGCCGCCTGGGTCATGGACAGCTGCGAGCGGGAGAACCTGACGGAGACCGGGCTCGGGGCGGACATCTGGACGGTCGCCGACGAGGGGCGGATCGAGCCCCAGCAGGCCACCCTCCTGGTCCGGGCCCTGCTCTCCGCCGGCGTGGACACGACCATCTTCGGCATCGGCAACACCCTCTACAACCTGGCCAAGTATCCCGAGCAGTGGGAGAAGCTCAAGGCCAAGCCCCAGCTGGCCAAGTTCGCCGTGGACGAGGCGCTGCGCGTGGAGTCGCCCTTCCAGATGTTCCACCGCACCAGCACCGTGGACACCGAGATCGGCGGGGTGCACATCCCGGCGGACTCCAAGATCCTGCTGTTCATGGGGGCCGCGAACCGGGACCCGCGCAAGTGGGGCGAGGACGCCGACGTGTTCGACCTGGACCGCAACGCCTCCGGCCACGTGGCCTTCGGCATGGGCCTGCACCAGTGTGTGGGGCAACCGATCGCGCGCACCGAGATCGAGCTCATGCTGCAGGCGCTGGCCACGCGCGTGGACCGGATCGAGCTGACCGGTGAGGTCACCCCGTGGATCCACAACGTGCTGCGCGGCTTCGCCCGGATGCCGTTGCGGTTGGTGCCGAACAGCTGACACCCGGCGTCGCCCGACGAGAAGGCCGCACTCCCCCACGGGAGTGCGGCCTTCTCCGTGCTACCTCACTCGCACATCCTCACTCGTACATCGCGATGAACCGGCCGATCACGCCGCCGGTGCGCAGCTTGTCGATCGCCTCGGGGATCTCGGCGTGGGAGATGTGGTTGATCGGCGGGGTGAGCCGGCCGGAGCGCATCAGCTCGTAGATGCCCGCCAGGTCCTCCTTGGTGCCGGACTTCGAGCCCTTGATGCTCAGCTGGTTGACGATCAGCGGGTAGGTGTTGATCGTCGACTCCAGCCGGCCCATGCCGACCTGCACGAGCGTGCCGAACTCGGCCAGCGTCTCGAGCGCGGCCGCGGTGGTGGTGCCGAAGCCCGCATAGTCCACGATCAGCTCCAGGCCCTTGTCCTTGAAGGCGTCGATCGAGTCGGCCACCCCGGCCAGCCCGATCTCGTCGGCCAGCTTCTGGGTCTCGGGGTTGATCTCGGCCCCGTAGACCTCCGCGCCCGTCAGTGCGGCCACCCGGGCGCCGATGTAGCCCAGCCCGCCCAGGCCGATCACGCCGACCTTCATGCCCTTCCTCGCCCCGCCCACCGTCATGATCGCGTGGTAGGAGGTCAGGCCGGCGTCGGTGGCCATGGCCCCGAGGTCGAAGGGGACCTCGTCCGGCAGGGCGACGAGGTTGTCGTCCGTCGCGCGGAGCTTGGGGGCGAAGCCGCCGTCCCACTTGCCGTAGCCGAGCGCGTCGCCGTCGGACATCACCGGGGCCAGGCCCACGCGGTCCCCGATCTTCCAGTGCTCCATGCCCTGGCCGACCTGGCTGATCACGCCGGCCGACTCGTGGCCCATGGTGCGCGGCAGGCCGTGCTGGAACAGCGCCATCCAGCCGGGATCGTCGATGGTGGTGACGTCCGAGTGGCACACGCCGGAGGCCTTGACGTCCACGACCACCTCACCGGGGCCGGCGGTCGGCTCCGGGACCTCGTTGAGCTCCAACGGCTGGTCCGTTCCCACGATTTGCCAGGCCTTCATGCCATCAACCTCTCTCCACACTGAACTGCGGGGCGATGTCCGTCCCGGCGTCGCCCTCGTCGGAGGCGCACACGGCCAGCGTAGACCCGGGTGAGGTGGCGGTTCCGGGGGCTCCGCTACCGGCGCAACCCCGCCCCGATGCCCGCTCCGATCATCCCGGGGCGAGGGTCAGGGCGCGGGGACGACCTCGGCCAGGCTGCCGGCACCCTCCCCGGCGGGGGCCTCCAGGTGCAGTTGCACGCGCTCGCCGCCCTCGGCGGTGAACGCCGTGTTGACCACGTCCCGCCCGCACCGCAGCCGACTGGCGGAGACCTCGAGGTCGTCCACCGTCAGCCGGTAGCGCATCCAGCCGTGGCCGGCGCAGGCGGCGTGGACCACGTAGGTCACCCCGGCCTCGGCCGGGGTCAGCGTGGCGGCGTCGACGCGGTGTTCGGAGCCCTGGGCGACGGCGATGGCGTCCTGGCGCCGCTCACTGACGGTGAACTCCTCCCCCGCCGCGCTCGCGGATCCGTCATCCTCCGGGGCGGGTGTGGCCTGCCTGCTCGCGACGGAAGTGGCGGGGGTGGCGGCGTCGCCGGGATGGGTGGGTGTCGCGGCCTGCGGTGAGCCCACGGAGCAGGCGACCAGCAGGGTACCGGCCGCGGCGAGGCCCAGGATCGTGGACAGCGCGCGCACCCGGCCACGCCGCAGACCGGGAGTCAGTCCGCCTGCACCGGCACCCGGGCGCGCGTCCATGGCCTAGCTCCCCGTCTCCCAGTAGTACCAGCCCTCGGAGTCACTGGGGTACTGGATCCTGCCGCTGGCCAGCGTGGTGCGGGTGCAGTCCCGGTTGATCCGGAACTTCCGGTAGGAGACCTCTTGGCCCCAGGAGACGTACCGGGCATTACCGTACTTGTCCCGGGAGATGTGGCGCTCATAGGTGTTCGTGGAGGCGGTGGAGTTCGCGCTGGCCAGGGACGTGCTCAGGGACGCCGTGGCACGGGCCAGCACGGCGCCGACCTCGGCCTCCGCGCCGGCCACCACCTGCGCGGAGACGCTGCCCGAGTACGACCGGGCGACGACCATCTTCCCGCCGGGACCGTTCTTGAACGTCGGCACCCCACTGAAGGGCATGCGCACGCCCTTGCTGGCCAGCGAGTAATTCGTCTGGGTGACGCAGCAGACTCCCGTCGCAGCGCTGTCCGGGTGGGAGGTTCCGCTCCCGGCCATACAGGCGTCGGTCTCCGATGAGGCGGTGGCGGGGGCCAGGAGCGTGGCGCTCAGGGACAGGGCGGCCAGCACTCCCATGGCCCCCCGGTGAATGGACATTGTCTACTCCGGTGGAACGCTATAGGTGCCCCCATGATGAAATCATTGCTTCACACCGTCAATGCAGATTGTGTACCGATCCGGTAACGAGGCGTGGGCGATCATCCGGGAGGTGGCGGCGGCGCACGGGCGAGCCTCGCGGCCCGGCTCCCGGGCACAGCAAAGCGGCCGCCCTCCCGAGGGGGAGAGCGGCCGCTTCGTGCGTCTGACTAGATCAGAGCGGGCGGACCGAGGAGGCCTGCATGCCCTTGGCGCCCTGGGTCGCCTCGAACTCGACCTTCTGGTCCTCCTGCAGCTCCTTGAAGCCGGAGCCCTCGATGGCGGAGAAGTGAACGAAGATGTCAGCGGAGTTGTCGTCCGGGGAGATGAAGCCGAAGCCCTTCTCAGCGTTGAACCACTTGACGGTACCGGTGGCCATGGTGGCCTCTTTTCTATTCGGGGTGTATACCCACTGAAGGTTCCAGCGGGGGCGAAGCGGCATGTTGCGAACCGCTTCTCGACGCCCCGTTCAGCCCCGAAGGGCTTCCCGGTCCGCAAATGTGACGGACTTACTGCTACTACTACTTCTGGTACCACCGTACGGCACAAATCGTCAGGGACCTAATGCGCTCCCCGACGCCTGCTGAACGCCCGCGCCCACCGGCGGACCGGCGAGCGCGGGCAGCGGTCAGCGGGTGCGCGTGCGGTTGCGCCCCACCAGGGTCTCCGCGACGCCGATCAACAGCACTGCGGCGATCACGGCCACCACGAAGCCCAGGACGTTGAGCTCGAAGATGTCCCCCGTGCCCAACAGGTTGGCAACCACACCGCCGATCACCGAACCCGCCAGCCCCAACAGCAGGGTGGCCACCAGGCCGAGGTTCTGCTTGCCTGGCTTGATCAGGCGGGCAAGGGCGCCGATGACAAGTCCTGCCACGATAAATCCGATCACACTGGGTCCTCTCTCGATGATGAACTGGTCTGTTCCGGCCCCGATGAACCGGGTCTCGCCTCATCAGGGCCGAATATCGAACCTAGCGGACATCTTCATCGACGCCGCACCCGAACCGGTGTGACCTTCGTTCCGGGGCCGCGGCCGGGACACCTCCCCTAGGGGGTGGGGGCCGCGAGTTCGTCGTCGATGTACCCCGGGCGGCTGGCACGGAATCCGGCGATGGCCATGGCCACGGTCCCGGCGACCAGGGCCAGCAGGATGGCCGACCACTGGCCGGTGATGTCGTAGACGATGCCGACCAGCAGCGGGCCGGCGGCGGCCACGAAGTACCCGAACGGCTGGACGAACCCGGACAGCCGGGCCGTGACCAGCGCGGTCCGGCTGCGGGCGGCGATCAGTGCCAGGGCGGTGGGGAAGCAGAACCCGCCCAGGCCCAGCAACAGCGCCCACAGCAGGGGCATCAGGTCCGCGGCGACGTACAGCCCGAGGTACCCGGTGGCCGAGAGGACCGAGAACAGGACGGGGAACAGGGTCAGGTTGTGCACCCGGCTGATGAGGAACGGCATGACCAGGCCGCCCACGATGTTCAGCGCGCCGATCAGCGCCAGGGCGACGGCTCCCACAGAGGCCGGGGCCCCGCTGTCGAGGTAGATCTGCGGCAGCCAGCCCATCTGCACGTAGGCGTTCATCGACTGCAGGCCGAAGAACGCCATGAGGAACACCGCCGTCGGGGCCTTCCACAATGAGCCGCCCGGTTCGGCCCCGCTCATGCTGACCGACGGGAAGTCGAAGCCGGTGCGCGCCGAGACGATCACCCACACGACCACCTGCACGGCCGCGAACGAGGCCCAGACGAACAGGGCCCACCGCCAGGCGTCCTCGCCGTGGAAGAACAGGGCGCTCAGCGGGCCGACGGCGCCTGAGACCCCCAGCACCCCGGTGTACACCGTCATCAGCGCCACCGTGCGGTGCCGCCCGTGGTTCTTGATCCAGGCCGGCAGGAGCACGTTGGCCAGGGCGATGCCCGCCACCACGAACGCGGTGAGGACGATGAACACCCAGATCTGCCCCACCCAGGGGCGCACCGCCAGGCCGATCAGCGTGAGGACCATGCCGGCCGTCAGCGCGGTGCTCAATCCCAGCCGTCGCGCCAGCGGAACGGCGGCCAGGCCCATCAGTGCGAAGAACAGCCCCGGGATGGCCGTCACCACTCCGGCCAGCCAGCCGGCCGCGTCGAAGGCGTCCAGGACATCGCCGAGGACGGGCCCCAGGGAGGCGATACCGGCGCGCAGGTTGATGGCCGCCACGAACACGGCGATCACGGCCAGCAGGACCGGGACGGTTCCCAGGGTTCGCCGCGACTGAGTGTCACCGGCCGGAGCCACACCGTCCGCTGCGCGAGCAGCACCCTGCCGGTCACGGGGAGCGAGGAATCGCACAGCGCCTTCTTTCATCGATCAGCAGGTCACGGGCCGCCCGGACGCATGCGGGCGGAGTCTACTCCCCATGATGCCCACGGCCGGGGACGAGATCCCGCCCCTCACGGGGAGCCGCCCCCTGGGCGCAGCACGCGAAGAGGGCTCGAGCCTGACGAAGGACGCCCGGCAGAGACCGATCTCACCACCTCTCGTCATCGCCCCTCGTCACGATTGTGACGGCGGTCACATGATGGGCTAAGCTGGTGCATCATGAACGGGAACGATGTCACGCGTGCGCTCCATGAGCTGTTCGAGACTCAGGTGATCAATCACGGGGACTACAGCGTGGTCTACGCGGAGTCCTGCACCCCCGGCACGGCCCTGGTGATCGGTTATCGCCACACGCCCCTGGAACTCGTGCTCGTCCCGGTCGAGTTGACGCGCCCGCCGCAGGCCGGTGGCGACGCGCCCCGCGTGACGGCCCGTGCGGCCGGCCCGGTCTCCAGCATCGACCTGTCGAACGTGGCCACCCTGGCGGACACCGGCACCGGGTACCGCGTGGAGACCGTCACCGGCTTCCGCGCCGGCTTCGAGGTCGAGGACACCGCGCACATTTCCCTCAGCGCTTCCACCGGCGTGGTCGAAGACGACGCGTTGATGCTGCTGCAGGACCAGGAGGCCGAGGACTTCCACGAGTTCATGACCCACTTCATGGACATCCTGGACGGGTTCTACCAGGTGCCCGAGGCCCCCGAGTTCCTCGAGGACGCCTCCGCGCACTCCCTCGCCGCCTGACGGCCCCGGGAGCCCTCAGCCATTCCCGCCGCACCCCGCCGCCCCCAGGGCGCGGGGACCCCCCTCGACGGCGTCATCCCGCTCGACGAGTCCCACCAGCCACTCAGTGGACAGCCGCGACCGCGGCACATTCCCAGGAGGACCCGCCGTCCGCCAGGCGCGCCCGCCCGCCCCATGGCGTCATGTGATTGACCACCTCGGTGACCACTGATACTTTCCTGTGACGTGGATCACTGACCGAACGGTCAGTCAGCCACGCGATCGCAGGGGGCCCGCATCCGGGCCGAGGGGGCCCGGCATCCACCAGCTGCCGGGAGCGCGATCACCCGCTATAGGCACTCGAGTGAGGTACTCACGCATGAACAACGTCAAGCGCACCGCTGGTGTGGCGCTCACCCTGACCCTGTCCCTGGCCGCGCTCGCGCCGGCCGCGGCCACCACCGGGACCGGCACCGGCACCGCCGCTGGCCTTGTGGCCTCGGCCGCCACCGCGGGCGAGGTCCAGAAACCGTCCGAGGACGTCACCATCAAGCGGGACCAGTACGGTGTCCCCCACGTCTACGCGGACACCACCTTCGACGTGTTCTACGGCTACGGATACGTGGTGGCCCAGGACCGGTTGTTCCAGATGGAGATGGCCCGCCGGGCCGTTCTCGGCACCTCGGCCGAGGTGCTGGGACCGGACTACGTGGAGATCGACCGCCGCACCCGCGCCACCTTCGATCCGGCCGCCATCCGCGCCCAGCTCGAGGACCTGCCGAAGGAGCACCTGGACGTGCTGGCCGGTTACGCCGAGGGCATGAACCGGCACCTGCGCCAGATCGAGGCGGACCCCGGCACCCTGCTGCCCAAGCAGTTCTCGGACCACGGTTTCACCCCGCAGGAGTGGACCGCGTACGACGTCGCGATGATCTGGATCGGCACCATGGCCAACCGGTTCTCCGACTCGACCGGTGAGGTCGCCAACCTGCAGACCCTGCAGTCCCTGGTCGACGAGCACGGCGAGGAGAAGGGCCGGGAGCTGTTCGACCAGATCCTGTGGACCGAGGACCCCACCGCACCCACCACCCAGCCGCGCAAGGACACCCGGGCGCCGAAGCACCTGCCCGGCGGGCAGGAACGCGAGGAGGCTGCGCGGGCGAGCGCGACGGCGTCGGGCCTGTCCCCCATCGACACGGACCTGAGCGACGACGGCGTGGAACGCATGCGCGCCAACGGCGGAGGTTCGGCCCCCGGTGACCGGCCGGAGGCCTCGAACCTGTGGATCACCGGGGAGAAGAAGACCCGGGGCGGCGGCTCCACGCTGGTCAACGGCCCGCAGTTCGGCTGGTTCAACCCCTCCTACGTGTACGGCATCGGCCTGCACGGCGCGGGATACGACGTCACCGGCAACACCCCCTTCGCCTACCCGGCGGTCATCTTCGGCACCAACAGGAAGACCTCGTGGGGTGCCACGGCCGGGCCACTGGACGTCAACGACGTCTACCAGGAACAGCTGAACCCCGAGGACCCCACGCAGTACCGGTACCAGGGTCAGTGGCGGCAGATGGAACAGCGGCAGGAGACCATCGAGGTCAAGGACGGCGAGCCGGTGACCCACACCGTCTACTCGACCGTGCACGGCACCGTGACGAGCATCGACACGGAGAACAACACGGCGTACGCGAAGAAGCGGTCCTGGACCGGTACCGAGGTGCAGTCGCTCATGGCGTGGGTGGACGTCACCAAGGCCCGAGACTGGGACGATTTCCTGGACGAGGCCCAGAAGATGGGCATCAGCATCAACTGGTACTACGCGGACCGCCGGGGCAACATCGGCTACGTCTCCCCCGGCAGGATGCCGAAGCGCCCCGAAGGTCAGGATGCCCGGGTGCCCGCCACCGGTGACGGCTCGATGGAGTGGGAGGGCATCCGGGACTTCTCGGAGAACCCGCAGACCTACAACCCCAAGCAGGGGTACATCGCCAACTGGAACAACCAGGCCGGCCCGGGTGCCGTGGGTGACAGTGGCAACTGGTCTCCCGTGGACCGGGTCCAGGAGATCATCGCCGAGCTCGAGTCCCAGCGGAGATTCACGCCCGAGGAGTCCTGGGACATCATCGAGACCACCAGCTTCGCGGACCTGAACATCCGCTACCTGCGCCCCTCCCTGGAGAAGGCCGCGAAGACGTACCACCCGCGCAGCCAGGAGCGCGAGCTGATCGACCTGGTCCTGGACTGGGACGGCCAGGCCAGGGACGACGACGGCGACGGCCTCTACGACGATCCGCAGCCGGCGATCATGCGCGCCTGGCTGCCGCGGCTCTTCGAGGAGGTCCTGGCCGACGACCTGCCCGAGGATGTCTATCGGCAGTACGCCCAGAACATCTATCCCGAGGCGGGCGTCGCCCGGCCGGCCAACGGCACCAAGCTGGTCTACAACGCCCTGCTGGGGCGTAAGGCCGGCGTGGAGCAGCACGTGGACCTGCTGGACGGCGAGGACGGCCCGAGCGTGCTGGCCGCCACCTACCTGGAGGCGATCGACCAGCTCGAGGCCGAGCACGGGAGCGATCCGGCGGACTGGGAGGCGCCCATGGCCCAGCACACGTTCAGTCACAAGAACTTCATCGGCGTGGACCAGGCCGGTGAGGACGAACGGTTCACGGCACTGAATTACATGAACCGCGGCACGGAGAACAACATGGTGCACCTGGACGGGCGCGACGCCGAGATGTGCACCGTGGCCCCTCCGGGCCAGAGCGGGTTCATCGCCCCGGACGGCACCCGGGACGAGCACTACAGCGACCAGCTGGAGATGTACGGGGACTTCGAGTGCAAGGACGAGCACCTGACCCGCCGGTCGGTGGACCGGGCCGCGGAGTCCACGACCGTGCTGACCGACGACGGGGAGGTCATCGAGTCCGCACGCTGAGCGGGGTCAGGTCCCGCCCGGAGCCCGCGCCCCCGAGCCGGGCGCTATCGGGCGGGACCGCCGGCCGGCTGCGCCGCGCACCGAGGGCTGCGCCGTCCGATCCAGGCCAGCGCCGCATCCACGGCCATGGCGAACCCGTCCAGCTTGCGTGTCTCGGTGTCACGGCTCGCCACGGGGCCCGTCAGCCGGGTGAACTCCGGTGCGACGTTCTGCCAGAGCGGAACCGGTGACGAGGCGTCCAGGGCGGACCCCAGCACGATGACGTCGAGCATGGTGGCCGCCGCCATCCACTCGTCCTCCGGCAGCCCCGCCTCCTCGAGCAGGGCGAACAGGACCTCGTAGATGGCCTGCGTCGGCCGGTCGTCCACCGGCTGGCCCACCACGACCGGGAGCAGCCAGGGCGCCCCGGCCGTGGCCTGCCGATAGGCGTGGGCCCAGCCGCGCAGGCGCTGCTCCCACGGCATCCCATGGTCTGACAGGGACTCGAGGTCGATCCCCGCGTACAGCTCGGCGCGCATCAGGTCCACGATCTCGTCCCGGCCGCCGGGGATGTGGTGGTAGAGGGAGGAGGGGTGCACCTTGAGCTCCGCGGCCAGGGCCGGGATCGTGAACTCCCGCCCGCGGCGCAGCATGTCCAGGGCGGTCCGGACGATGCGCTCGCGGGACAGGATCTTCTGCAGGGGGCGCGCCATGACAGGAGTATGGCACTCAGCCGCGCGGGCCCGGGCCGGCGCGGTGGGGCCGCCGGCGGTCACTCATGGAGCACCACCGTCCGGCCGCGAGCGCCGGCACGCATGTCCTCGAACGCCTCGTTCACCTCGTCGAGGGGCCGGCGCCGGGTGATCAGCTGGTCGATCGGCAACCGTCCCGACCGGTACAACCGGGCCAGCAGGGGGAAGTCCCGGGCGGGGACGGTGCTCCCGTAATTGGAGCCCAGCAGGCGTTGGCCGTTCTCGGCGAAGGCCAGCAGGTCCAGGGCCACCGGTCGGTCCTGGGGCGGCAGCCCGACGACCACCGCGGTTCCGCCGCGGGTGAGGAAGGGAGGCATCTGCTGGATGGTCTCCACCCGGCCGATGGCCTCGAACGCGTAGTCCGCTCCGCCGTCGGTGAGCTCCTTGATCTCCCGGGCGACGTCCTCGGTGGTCCTGCCGGAGGAGTTGATGGCGTGGGTGGCCCCGAACCCCTGGGCCAGCTCGAGGGACGCGTCGTTGACGTCGACGGCGATGATCGGCTCGGCGCCGGCCAGTCTCAGTCCCATGACGATGCACAGGCCCACCCCTCCACTGCCGATGACCACGGCCGAGCGGCCCGGCTTGACCTCGGCGTCGTTCACGACGGCGCCCACGCCGGTGGCGACCGAGCAGCCGATGAGTGCGGCGACGTCGAAGGGGACGTCCGCGGGGATCCGCACCGCGGCCTGCACCGGCACGACCGCGTACTCGGCCATGGAGCCGACGGCGAGGTAGGGGTAGACGGCCTGGCCGTCCATGGACAGCGGGGTCGTGCCGTCGGGCAGGAGGCATTCCTCCGAGCGCGACCCCGTGCAGACCCAGGACCGTCCCTCACGGCACGCGGAGCAGGACAGGCAGGGGTAGAACCAGGTGAGGACCACGTGATCACCCGCCTGCAGCTCCGTCACGCCGGGGCCCACGGACTCCACGACGCCGGCACCCTCGTGGCCCATGATGGTGGGCGAGGGAAGCGTCCAGTCGCCGTCCAGCACGTGCCGGTCCGAACCGCAGACCCCGGAGGCCCGCAGCCGCACGCGGACCTGTCCCGGCCCGGGGACGGCGACCTCCACCTGGTGCAGCGTCATCTCCTGCCCGGACCCTGCGTGCACCGCCGCGCGAGCCGTCAGCGTGTCGATCGTGGTGGTCATGCGCGGCCTTCCTTCGCCTGCGTGGGTGCGGTGGATGTGGTGCCAGTCGTGACCGGCACCGGCACGGGCTCGGGGCTGAGCCGGCGGCCGCGGTGGATGAGGGCTGTGGCCAGCAGGTAGACGACGGCCGCCACCAGCGCCGCCGGGAAGGAGGCGGTGATCACCGAGAAGACTGGCTGCGTGTCCAGGGTGATCGGGTTGTAGAGCCACAGGTAGAACGCGGCCCCGGCCACCAGCCCGAGCATGCCGGCCCCGTTCACCCCACCGGGGTAGGCGTACAGCTGACCGTGCTGGGCCAGGTGCAGCTCGCGCAGGTCCATGCGCTGGCGGCGCAGGAAGAAGTAGTCCGCCACGGCCACGCCGCACACGGCCGTCAGGAAGGCTCCGGAGACGGACACGAAGACCATGAACTGCTCGTACATGAACTGGGGGAAGAAGGACAGGATCGCCGGGAGGACGAAGAACGACGCCGTCAGCACGGTCCAGGGGATGCGCGCCAGGAGCCGGCCGGAGGACTGGCGGATGGCGAGGATCGTGGAGTAGATGATCGAGGACATCGAGGTGATATTCGCGAAGGCGATGAAGACGAGCACCGCGACGCCGAGAACGGGCCCGCCGAAGGGAACCATCCACAGGGTCGGGTCCGAGTCGCCCAGCGTCAGAGCGGCGCCCATGCCCACCATCTGGGCGATGAGGGTCGCCACCAGTAGTCCGCCGTACGCCGGCCACACGGCGGCCTTGCGGGAGACGGTCATCCGGGCCAGTGATCCCATGACGGGGTACCAGGAGACCCCCACGCCCACGTTGAACTCGACGGCCACCATGAAGTTCAGGGTCGCGTCGTCGAAGGGCGCCAGCGGGGCCGCGTCCAGCAACGCGCCCCACGAGGTGTTGACCACCAGGAACCCGAACATGACCACGGTGATCACGGCCAGGCCGGGGGCGATCCACTTGTTGAACTTCCCGATCGTCACGGGACCGCGGGACAGCACGAACCAGGCCAGGAGGATGGCCAGGAGCGCACCGACCACCACGGCCGGACCGTACTGGTCGAGCTCGACCCCGCTGACGGTGGAGGCCACCTGCGAGGCGGCCCGGCCGGCCATGATGGCCAGCAGCGCGGACCAGCCCATCTCCGTGACGAGGATGACGGTGAAGACGAGGATGCCCACCCCCACCACGCCAAAGGCGCCCCGGAGCAGCGTGTACTGCTCACTGCCGTAGCGCTGCGAGGCGACCACGGAGGCCAGCACCATGAAGCACAGGCCGATGGCGTTGCCGATGATCATGGCGGCCACCCCCTGCTGGAAGCCGACCAGCAGTGCGGTGGATCCGCCCACGAGGAAGGCCCAGGTGGCGATGGCCAGCGCGGTGTTCACCCACGTGAAGTCCCAGCCGGACCAGGTCCGCTCGTGCTTCAGCAGGGGGAAGGTGCCGTAGGAGGACTCCCGGTCCAGTTCCTGCTCCGCCGATTCCCTATGGTGACGGGTCGCGCGCGCCTCGCCCGCCTCACCCGTCTCGCTCACGCGATCACCACCAGCAGGCCGAGGAGGCAGATGGCCACGGTCGTCAGGACGTACCCCGTCAGCTCCCGTGCGGACAGGGGCCGGCGCGAGTCCTCGCCGGTGGCCTCCTCGTGGGCCACGGCGGCCATCCTGCGTTCGAGTTCGTCCGCCACGTGGGCGGGCATCCCGACGTCGGTCAGCTCCGCCGTGGCGGTGAGGCGTGGGGGCGCCCAGGCGAGGGCGTCCTCCCGGTGGGGGAATTCGTGGCGGCGGGAGTTCATGGCAGCTCCTGGGGGCCGGGGCTTGGATTATCCAATGGCATTTGGTTATGAAAGTGTTAGCGCTCACACTGGAGGTGTCAAGAGCCAGCGCGGGCCGGGGTCCGCGTCCGTCCAGGGAGGTCCGAGATGTCGCAACGTCAGATGAGGGTGGGCATCGTCCAGGCCGCGGCCGGTCCCGGCGAGGTGGACCGGAACCTCGCGGTCCTGGAGCGCTGGGTCGGTGAGGCCGCCGCGCAGGGCGCGGACGTGGTGGTCACTCCCGAGCTGTTCGCCACCGGATACGACCCCGCCACGGCGTGGACCCACGATGCCGAGCAGATCCGGGGCCGCCTGGTCCGGGTCGCCAGCCGGGCGGGCGTCGGGCTCGTCGCCTCCACGGTGGACACCGCCGGGGGCCGGTCCCACATCTCCGCCTCCTTCTTCGATCCCGACGACGGTGAGATCGGCCGGGTGCGCAAGCGCCACCTCTACGGGGCGACCGAGCGGCAGTACTTCGCCCCGGGTGATGACTACGGCCTGCCGGTGGACTGGCGCGGGCTCCGCTGGGGGCTGGGGATCTGCTACGACGTCGAGTTCCCCGAGTTCGCCCGGGCGCAGGCGCGGCACGGCGTCCAGGTCCTGCTGGTGCCCACCGCGGTCCCGGTCCTCGACGACCCCGGTCCGCTTCCGTTAGACGGTGAGGCCCCGGCTCCGGAGGACCGGTACTCGGCGACGCTCACGTCCACCCTCCAGGTCCCCTCGCGGGCGCTGGAGAACGGTCTCTACATCGCCTACGCGAACCACGCCGGTGAGGGGTTCACCGGCTACTCGTGCATCGCCACGCCGGCCGGCCGCCATGCCGTGCTGATGGACGCCTCGACCGAGGGGGTGGCCGTCGCCCCGGTGCGGGCCGCCATGGTCGAGCACGCCCGCGGGCTCAACACCTATCTCGAGGACCTCGGCCGCTGATGGGGGTGCCGGACCGCTGACACGGAAGACCCGCCCCGCACCGCGGCCCGGCGTGGTTCACTGTCCCCATCGGGATCGAGCCCCCCAGATCGACCCCCAGATCGACCCCCAGGAGGACCTGCATGTCACAGGAGGGAATCCACCGCGCCGGCGGTGCGCTGTTCCGCGGCCCGGGCCAGGACGGCCTGCTGCACCGGGCGTTCCTGCGCGGTGAGGGGTTCAGCGCCGAGGACGTGCGCCGCTCCCCCGTGATCGGCATCGCCACCACTGCCAGCGAACTCAACCCCTGCAACGCGGGACTGTCGTCGCTGGCCGAGGAGGTCAAGGCCGGGGTCCGGGCGGCCGGCGGGCTGCCCCTGGAGTTCCCCACCATCTCGATCTCCGAGCCGTTCTCCCGGCCCTCGAGCATGTACCTGCGCAACCTGCTGTCCATGGACGTCGAGGAGATGGTGCGCGCCTCCCCCATCGACGGCGTCGTCCTGCTCGGCGGGTGCGACAAGACCATTCCCGCCCAGATCATGGGCGCCCTCAGCGCCGGTCTGCCCGCCCTGGTCGTCGCGGCGGGCCCGCGCCCCGTGTCCTGCTTCCAGGACAATCCCGAGTTCACCGTGGACGACGTCTGGCCCCTGTGCGAACAGCGCCGGGTGGGCGCGCTCGACGACGGCGCCTGGGAGAGACTCGAGGGCTCGGTCAACGTGGGTGTGGGGACCTGCAACGTGATGGGCACGGCGACCACGATGGCGGCGGTCGCCGAGGTGCTCGGCTTCGCCCTGCCGGGGTCGACCCTGCCGGCGGCGGTGAGCCAGGCCCGCCGCGCGGTGGCGCGGGACACCGGGGAGGCGATCGTGGCCGCCGTCGGGCGCGGGGAGGTGCCCGGTGAGCTGGTGACGCTGCAGTCCCTGGAGAACGCGTTCCGGGCGATCACGGCGATGGGCGGGTCCACCAATGCGGTGATCCACCTGGAGGCGATCGCCGGGCGGGCCGGGCTGCGGATCGGGCAGGAGCGGCTGGACGAGTGGTCGCGCAC
>NZ_CALMQR010000009.1:0-8267 GCF_937871995.1 uncultured Citricoccus sp.
AGAACTTCTGCCGGCACCGCCCTGCGGGTTGATGTCGGTTCCGTCCGGGGCAGCTTCACTACGTTTCGCCAGCAGGCAAAAAAATACGGGGGAGAGGAACCGCGACCGGCTGGCCTCGCGGGCCCCCACCACCCAAGGAGCAACCCATGCACACCACTCATCCCGTCGAAACTCACGATCACACGAGCCAGGTCTCGACCCCGCCGGTCACCACCACCACAAATGGTCGGACGTATCCGGCCCTGGAGGCCTTCGGGTCCATTCACGACACCTTGACCGGTGCCGCCATTCGCCTGGCCGTGCTGGCCGTGGAGGACCGTTTCAATGGCCCCAGCGATGAGCGGGAGACCGAACGCATCACTCTGATCGCGCACCTGCTGGCCTTCGCCAATATCCACGGTTCCACCCGACCGGCCGCGGCGCTGCGTCAAGCGCTGGCCACCATCCAGTACGTCAACGGCCAGCCCGGTACCCCGGTGCTGTCCGTCCTGGAAGAGATCGAAATGGCCATCGGCCACACCAACTGACCCACCCGCTCAGTGGGGCCGGCCCAGCCGGGCCGGCCCCAGGAAGGAGGCCCACCATGACCCGCCACGCCATCTACGACAGCATGCAAGAAGACTGCGCCGACATCCTCACCCCGTCCTGCCCGTTGTGTGGCCAGCAAGGCTGGATCACCGTCCCCCAGTCCGGGGCCGATGCCCTGATGGACGACCAACCGGTCCAGGACGCCCTACCCGAGCTCGATCGTCGGCTGCGCGAGCAGATCATCAGCGGCATCCACCCGCGTTGTTTCCCCGGCGCCGAGTTCGGCGACGGCATCGACCCGGTTCTGATCCGTTCCCATTGATCACCGTCGCCAACCGCTGCGGACACCGGAGGGGTCTATCCCCTCCGGTGTCCGCAGCGGTCCCTAGACTCACCACCAACCACCCGCGGGAAGAAGAGTCATGACTGACACTCACGAAGCCGTCCGTGCCAAGGGCCTCGTCCTTTATGACTCGCTGTACCCGTGGCCTGGTGCCCAAAGCTAAGAGAGAAGGAGGGGGATTAATGCAGCCGTTGAACCGGTTGATCGTGCGCGCCCAGCGCGTAGGCCAGCAGGCCGCGGACATAGCCCACGGGGCTGAGGGCACTCCGGCGTCCACCATCGGGGACGCGCACCATCCAGGTGATGACACTGGCCGTCTCGTGCTGGAGGCTTATCGCTCCTACGGGGGCGAGGAGACCAAGGCTGTGGTGCGCGCCTACCAGGCTGGCTATAACGCCCGGGCGGGGGAACTGGGGGACTATGTGGCCCGCTGGATCGAGATCAAGAACGGCATCATCCACGCCCTGCCCGGGGCCAGCGAGGCCGAGCACCAAGGCATCCTGGCCGCGCTCTAACCACGGCGTGGGTCAAGTCCAGGATCAGGTGGGGACGGAGAACGGGATGTGTGAGGACGTGATGGGGGAGTTGTCCACCGAGGCCGAGGTGGAGGCGCTGGTGCGCGCCACCGCCCTGCGGGAGGGGTTCACGCCCCCCGAGGTGCGGTGGCGTGATACTGGTACCTCTAAGGCCCGGTTTGGAGGACGGCTCATCGAACTGCGGCGCACGATTCTGCGCGACTCGGACGAGGCCCGGTTCGTTGCCCTGCACGAGCTGGGACATGTGGCTGAGCAACACCAGCAGGCCGCCCGCAGCAGCTTCAAGCTTGCCGGACTGGCGGCGGCAGTATGTCCCCTGATCATCGGGCCCTGGCTGGCCTGGCAAACCGGGACGGCACTAGCAAACGGGTTCGTTTTCGGTCTGCTGGCCGCTATGGCGCTCCTGGCCGTCGCCGCGCGCTGGCTGTTCCATCCGCATGAGTACGCCGCGGACCGGTGGGCCGCCGAACGAGGCGGAGTCCTCACGGAACAGCTCGCCCGCACCGCCTTCCCGTCGTCTCCTGCCTGGATGGAACATGTGGCCGCCCTGTGGGGGTCGCACCCGCCCACGAGTTGCCGGGTGCGCCGCGTGCAAGAGGTGCTGTCGCCATCCAAGCGCGCTGACGCCTAAAGACGTCGCGGCCACGCTCTACCCTGTGGGGCATGACCTGGGTGAAACGTGGCGGCGGCAGTGGGACAAGAATCTATGGGCAAGGACTTTTCGCCGATGGCAGCACCGCAGCACCGCAGCCCCCGGTCAGACCAACCCCTCCGGTGTCCGCCGGGCCGGGGCGCGAGCCGGATGCCCCGGACCCGACCGAAGCGCCGGTCATCGCACCGGCCTACCGGGCCACGCAGTGGACCGAGGTGCGCAACAACAAGATCCTGCTAGACCTGCTGGCGCATGGGGTCGCTACCCAGGGCTGGGCGCCGGACTCGAGCATCTACTACGACGATGCCGTGGCTACGTTCGGGGAGACCTCGGTGCATTTCCTCGCCGCCTGCCGCGGCGAACAAGGCGCCGGTGCCCACTATCAGCGCACCGTGGCCGGTGGACGCTACCGAAACGGCCCGACGGACTGAACCTAGCGGCCCCTATTTCGTCAAACCTGGGCCGCGATCAGGTCCGAGTTGGTACCCAAAAGCACCGGGTACGGGGAGACTGTGCCGGGGGTGCCGGCCTGGTCAGTAGCTGTCCCGGCGGAGGTTCATGATCCTCCACCCTTCGGGTATCTGGGCGCGCAGTTCGGTGACGCCTTCCTCATACGAGGCAGCCTCGACGGACAGTTCGCGCACCTTGTGAGCCTGCTGGCCGGTGTTGTTCTCGGGGACAGCCTCGATGGCGGCAATGATGTTCACTCGTTACTCCTATGTCAAGAGGTCTGCGGAGGACAAGTCGTTTTCGTGGGGGCTGGGGGAGTTCCTGCAGAGTACCTGCTCGCCTCATTGACCGGGATGGAACCGGCCGGTGCCGCTCCGGGCTGATAGCCGGTGTAGACCGGCAGGATTGGAGGGGCGAGCACCGCGCTGGCCCCGCAGCTCAGAGTCCGAAGGCTCCACCGCTGACGAGAATGAAGACGCCCAGGCCGATCAGCACGAGGGGGAACAGGATGTGCTCCCAGCGTTCCAGCACCTCGGCGATGGGTCGGCGGGTGGCGACGAACTTGGCCAGACCCACCAGCACGGCAACCAGCGCGAGGAACACGAGGCAGTAGGCGATCACGGCGCCCGGGCCGACGCTGAGGAAGACCGGGACGTAGACGCCGATGTTGTCCCCGCCGTTGGCGAAGGTCACCCCGGCCACGGTCCAGGCGGCGACGTTCTTGCCCTCGATCTTGGCGTCGTCGTCATCGTCGTCGTCGCCGCGCCAGGTCTGCCAGGCGGCCCACAGGCCCAGGCCCAGCGGGATGAGCCCGAAGTAGGGGATGACCTCTGGGGGCAAGAACGCCCCCGCGCCCAGCGAGATGAGCACCGCCGCACCCAGGATGCCGACGAACCCGAGGTACTGACCGATCAGGATCCGGGTGGTGGTCCCGCGCTGGCCCGCGCCGCGACCGAAGAACAGCGAGAGCACGATGATGTCGTCGATGTTCGTGACCAAGAACAGGCCGATCGCCTGCAGGATCGAGGACAGGATCACGCGACCACCCCCGGGGGGCAGCAGCCGGGCACCGAGCACGCCGGGTCCAGGCACGGGGCGCTCTCATCCACCGCCAGGGTGATATCGACCAGGGCGGTCAGCGCCCGCGCCAGGTGCGCATCGGCGATCTCATACCGGGTCTGGCGGCCCTCGGACACGGCGACCGCGATCCCGCAGTCCCGCAGGCACGCCAGGTGGTTCGACACGTTCGACCGCGTCAGCTCCAGGTCCCGGGCCAGCTCGGCCGGGTAGGCCGGGCCCTGGAGCAAGGTGAGCAGTATCCGGGACCGGGTCGGGTCGGCCATCGCCCGGCCCAGCCGGTTCATCACATCCAAACGGGAAGAACTAGTCAGCATTCGCTGAACTATACAGTCACAAATGAACCGTCAGGTTCAGGTGACTTCGGTGGTTAGGGCCTCGGGTCTTCCGTCCTCCGCTGCTGCCAGGTCAGGCGGCTTGGGGGAGGGGCGTCGTTTCCGTGAGGGGTGGTGGGGCCCCGGCTTTGGCCTGGTGGTCCTGTGCTCGGGTCATGGTGCGCCAGAGGGTGCGGGCGATGGCGGTCTTGAGACATCGAAGGGCTTCCATCTTGCCCTTGCCGGAGGCGCGCAACCGGAGGTAGTAGTCCTGGCCGGGGCCCTCCAGGCGGGCCTGGGTAATGGCGATGCGGTGGATGGCGCAGTTCAGTTGTCGGTTCCCGCGTCGGTTGAGGCGTACATGACCGGCGGTGTTGCCGGACCAGACCGGGACCGGGGCACACCCGGCGAACATCACGTATTTGCCGGCGGTGGCGAAGCGGTCGATTCCGGCGGTTTCGCCTAGTACCTTGGCCGCGGTCAGCTCGGCGCAGCCGGGGATCTGCAGCAACTCCGGGGCCAGTTCGGCCACCAGGTGCCGGATGCGCCGGTCGAGGTCTTTGACCTGCTGACAGTGGCGGTCGATGTCTTCTAGTTCCATGCCGGCGATCTCGGCGACAACGCCCTCGGTTCCGTCCAGGAACGCTCGGAGCTGGCGCCGGGTCGTGGCCCGGTTCAGGGCCCCGTGGGAGGGATCCAGTTCCGGGTCTAGTTCGTGCAGGTGCCAGCGCAGTCGGTTCACTGCCCGGGTTCGTTCGGCCACCACGTCTTCTCGGCGGGCCAGCAGTAAGCGGACTTCCCGTTCCGGCCCGGCCGGGCGGGCGAGCGGCAGGTCCTGCTCCCGGGCCATGGCGCGGGCCACGGACAACGCATCGATCGGGTCAGACTTGCCGTAGGTGCGCGCGGAGGCGCGTTGGCCGGCCATCAGCTTGGGCTTGACGCGCACCACCGCCTCGCCGTGGGCCAACAGATCTCGTTCCAGGTGCCCGGTGAGCATCCGGCAGTCCTCTACCCCCCAGAGCCGGTCCTGGTCCTTGAACTTCTTGGCCCACCGGTAGGCCTTTTCGTGACCGGCTTTGGTGGCCATCACCTGCAGTTGTCCGATTTGTTTGCCTACCGGGTCCACTGCCACCAGGGTGTGGGATTTCTTGTGGACGTCGGCGCCGATGAAGAGAACCATGGGACCTGCCTCCTATTCGCCTGGATGGTGAACGGTTGGGCCGGTCGGCGGACAAAGCTCAGTGGGGCGCTAGCACACTCCTATTAGGTCACGCCGGCCGGTCCTTCCACCCGGAGCCGGCATAACGAGTGCAGGGCACCACCTTGAGTGGTCCGCTGAGCGTAGGGGCCAAGCCCCGGGTGAAAGGAATCCAACCACCGCGTCACCCGCGGCAACACCCACAATCACACTGAGTTGAGCGTACGCGCGGCCTCGCGGCCTTCAGAGGCGCCGTCTCATTCGCCGGAGTGCACGTATGGGAGTGCGGGCGCGGTCTGCTCTCCCGGGGACGCCGAACGTTGCAGACGGGGGCCGGAGTAGTTGGTCTGGCACCGCGGGTTGCGTGGGGTGCTTGAAGAATCAGGTGATCCAAAAGGATCAGGTGCACCAGCCTCCGAAGCATCGGGGGCTTCCCAGGTACCAGCCCGCGGGACATCTGAGTTGGCCCGCCTAGTCACGTGTCCGGCGGCGCGTCGAGGTCTGCAGGCCCCTCACCGGGCGGTTCTATGTCGGTGCTCAGGCGAAAGTGGTCCAGTTCGGCCGCCTCACCGTGCCACGAGTAGGACGCATACACCGGTGTCTCGTGGCGGAGTAGGTCGTACATAGGGGCGAAGTCTTCGTAGGGCAGAACCACCGTGAACTGAGGTTCCTGGTAGTGACCGGAGAGCCCGATGTGTGTGGAGGAGAACTTCAGGCGGACCACCTTCTGGGTCGGGCCACCCTCCCCGGAGTCGTACAACGTCAGAAAGGCTGTGCGTCCTGCCTGTGGCCCCGCAGCGCGCTCGTGTCCGACTTCGTATCCTTCGATACTCCATCCTTGGCCTCCACCGTTCGGCATGGTTCCTCCCACGTTCGTCCATTCGGCGGTCCTGCATCTGGGGGCGCCGGTTCGCTGGTGTGGTGCTCATGGTGGCACCGCAACCGCGACGGCCACAGACCCCACCTGGTCACTCACCATCCAGTCAGGGACAGCCCACTCCGGTCGTCCTCACTCGACCGCGCCGAGGCCGCGCAGGTCTGCCCGAGTCGTACCGACCACTGCCCGCGATCCAATCGCGTCAGCCCACACGCTGCCCGCAGCGCGGCCGCGCCAGCAGAGCACTCCGTCCGTAGCGCGCTACTGCCGGCAAGCCGACTGTTTCGCTCGACGAGCGAAACAGTCAATCAGTCATCACACCTCTGGCACCAAGGTGCACTCTCGGACAGTGTGTCCGAGTTTCTGACATGTGCCGGTGAGCCCTGGGGGCGAACTGACCACATGGAAACGCAAGTGCACCGGTGCCAGTACTGCACCCGAGAGTTGCCCCCCGAGGCCCGCTCGAACCGTCTCTACTGCGACGAGGACTGCCGTCGCCAGGCCCACGGCCGTCCTGCGCGGACGGCCAGCCGCCGGTGCGAGAGCTGTGGGAAGCACTTGCCGGAGGGCAGCCGGAGGAACAAGCGGTTCTGCGATGCGGCCTGCCAGAAGGCCGGTGCCCGACGCCGGAGCCGTCCGGCCGACTCCACCAACAAGAGGGCGGCCGACCGTGACCTGTTGGTCGTCGCGTCTGCCCAGCTGGTCCAGGCCGAGACGGCGCTGGGCCAGGCCCGTGGCCGGATCCGGGACCGTGAGCGGGAAGTGTCCTGGTTGCGTGCCGAGCTGGCCGAGGCGCGTCGGTCAGCGACCAGGGCCTTGGTGGTGCAGGCCAATGAGGCGGCTGGTGTCCGGGAGCGGTTGGCCGCGGCCACCGGGGAGTTGTTCGTGCTGCGCCGTAACTGGTCGGCCACGGCCGAGGCTCGGGTGGCCACCGCCGAGGTGACCGGCCTGCGCCAGCAGTTGGCCACCCTGCAGGAGAGGTACGGCCAGCTGTCCGCCCGGTACCAGGAGTTGGCCGACACCGCCGAGCTGGCCGCGACCGAACGCCAGCAACTCCAGGGCGTGGTCCGGCAGTGGGACACCCTGTGTAAGCGGCTGCACAAGGCCACGGGTGGCCAGCCGGCGGCTGCCGTGGACAAGGACATCCTGGCCACCTGGACACGGTTCCGTCAGGCCGTGGCCACCGGCACCGGCAACCGTGGCCGGGCCCCCGTGACCGGACCGGCCAGCGGACAGGTGGCCACGACGGGGGGTGTCCGGTGACCGTCTCGATCTCGAAGATGTCTATCGCCTACTACCTGGACAGTGTGGCCACCGGCGACGAACGCCACCACGGACGCCAGGACTTGACTGCCTATTACACCGAGGCCAAGGCCCCGGCCGGCCGTTGGGTCGGGTCCGGGCTGGCCGGAACCTCCCTGACTCCCGGGCAGACGGTGGAGCGCGACCACGCGGTGATGCTTTACGAACAGGCCCGCGACCCGGAGAGCAAGAACCTGCTGGGCCGGGCGCCGATGGCCCGCCAGGCCACCCCGGCGGAGGCGAAGACCCCGGCCGGGCGGGTGGCCAAGTCCACCCGGGAGGCGGTGGCCGGGTTTGACCTGACCTTCTCGGTGCCCAAGTCCGTGTCCGCCCTGTGGGCCGTGGCCGGTCCCTCGCTGCAAGGCCAGATCCACCAGGCCCACCAGGCGGCGATGAACGAGACCCTGGCCTGGGTCGAGGCCCACGTCCTGCAGTCCCGGGCCGGGCACGGCGGGGTCGCGCACGTGCCGGTGACCGGGTTGGTGGCCAGCCAGTTCGATCACTGGGACTCCCGCGCCGGGGACCCGCAGCTGCACACCCACACGGTCATCTCCAACCGCGTCCAACGGGTGCTGGATGGCCAGTGGGCCACTCTGGATTCCTACTCGTTGCACCGGCACGTGGTGGCCATCTCCGAAACGTACAACTCGCTGCTCTTCGACCGGCTCCACCAGCAGATCGGCGCGCTACCGGAGTCCCGCTCCGAGGACGGCCAGCAGCTGGCCGACGCTCTGGCCGCGGCCACCGCCGAGGACGTGTCCGGTCAACCTGACACCGCCGGTCACCGGGTCGAGCTGGCCGGTGTGCCGGACAGCCTGATCGAGGAGTTCTCCACCCGGTCCCGGGCTATCGAAGCTCGAACCGATGAACTCGTGGCCGAGTGGGTGGCCACCCACGGCCAGCGACCCCCGGCCGCCATGCTGTTGCAGCTGCGCCAGCAGGCCACCCTTCAGACCCGCACCCCCAAGGAGGAGTCGTCTATGTCGCTGG
>NZ_CALMQR010000010.1:0-5173 GCF_937871995.1 uncultured Citricoccus sp.
GGGTGAGCCGCCCGGTCATCGTCCGTCCGGGTCGAGAGGACATCGCCCCCTGCGTCTCCGCACGGACGTGTCCTCCCGATCCGGACGAACGGGCGGCGGGCAGGACCGGCCGGCGGCACCGCGGACCGGGGCGCGCTCCGGCCTCAGCCGACGTCCCGGGCCCGGGCCGCGGCCAGGCCGAGCGAGCCCAGCGCCGCGCCGGCCTCGAGCGCGGATCCCGCCGGGTCCTCTGTGCGGGTCCGCGGGTGGTAGGCGGCCACGCACGCGGCCGGCCGCCCGGTCCCGACGTCGGCCGGCAGGATCAGCACGGAGGCGCACCCGGGTGCCCCGGGGGGCGTCAGGAGCTCGAGGCCGGAGACGGTGCGGTGCGGGATGGTGCGCGGTCCGAAGCCGGGCAGGGCGCTGGCCAGTCCGGCCGGTTCGAACGCCGTGCCCATCCAGCCCAGGATCCGCTCGGAACGGGCCGTCCCGTCGGTGGCCAGGCGCTCCAGCAGGGTGCAGAGGTCGGCCGGGGTCGTCGTGCCGAGGAGGCCCTCACCCCAGCTCTCCCCCGGCGCGTCCGCGTCCCCGAGGACCGCGGGTTCCAGCGCGGTGAAGGCCGTCGCGTCGAGGCCCAGGCCGGCCACCGCCCGCTGGGCCTCGCCCAGGACGTCCGCTCCCCTGGCCGCCAGGAACTCGAGCAGCGCCACCACGCACGCCGCGTCGCCGGTCCCGACGACCAGGGCGATCGCGTCGTCCACGGTCAGCTGCAGCTCGCCATCCATCCGCCGCAGCGTCCCGGAGCGGGCGGCCGCGCGGTGCTCGCCACGGATGGTCACCGGCTCCGCCGGTAATTCCGGGTCGCGCTCCGCCAGTTGCGCCACGGCGACCGCGAGGAACAGCTTGCCGGTCCCGGCCAGCGGGTGCCGGTCCTCCGCCCCGTGCGCCACCGCGGCACGTGGCGCGCCCCCGGGCGCCGCGGGGAACCGGACGGCGAAGCGCAGCCCGGTCGCTGACGTCGTGAGGTCCTGCAGGGAGACCACGCCGGGGCCGAGCGGGTGCGGTGAGCCGTGTCCAGACATGTGTCCCAGCCTACGAGGGCCGCCCACGTCCGGGTGTGGGAGGCTGGCGGTCAGGCGGAGGGACGACGGCCGGCAGGAGGGACGCGGTGAACGGCACTGAGCTGCAGGACAGTGCGCGGGAGATGGCCGAGGAGTTGCCCGCGTCCACCGTGGGACACCCCTTCGGCCCCGAGCACGAGGTCTACAAGGTCAGGGGCAAGGTCTTCATGCTGCTGACCGACGTGGTGGGCGCGCCCGTCGTGACCCTGAAGGCCGAGCCGGAGGACTCCACGGCGCTGCGCGCGGCCCACGACGAGATCACGCCGGGGTACCACATGAACAAGCGGCACTGGATCACGATCGGCCCGGGCGAGAGCGTGGACAGGACCCTCGTGCGGGAACTGGTCACCGACTCCTACCGGCTCGTGGTGGCCGGGCTGCCGCGCGCCGAGCGTCCCGTGGACCCGGACACCTTCGGGGCCGCGCCGGCGTAGACCCTGCGGCCTGCCGGTCATCCGGTTAGCCGGTCACCCGGCCCGGCGGCCAGGCGGTCAGGCGGTCACGAGCGGTGAGACCGCGTCCTGCACGGCCAGGCCGACCGCGGCGAACGCCTCGAAGACGGCGTTGCGCCCGGGCAGCCCGTCCGGCAACCGGGTGGGGACCGACTCGGCGAACACCGCGAGCGCGGCCAGCGGCGTGCCGTCCCCGTCCAGCGCGATGCCCACCTGGGACAGCGAGCGCAGTCCGCGGCCGTTCTTCTCGGCGAAGCCGATGCGCCCGGTGGCGGCCCCCAGTCGCGGGGTGTGGATCCCCCGCATCAGTTCCACGGCGAACCGGCAGTTCCCGGCGGTCAGCTGCAACGCGGCCGCGGCCTCCTCGTCCGAGACTCCGCGGGCGATCGAGGCCAGCAGGTGGCACTGGTCCGCCGCCGTGGTGACGGTGATGGCGTCCAGCGGGTGGGACCACGTCAGGTCGCCGGTGCGCGGGAACGTCTCGCGGTGCCACGTGGCGCGCATCCCGGCCCAGGCGCAGTAGTCGTTGACGTACTGCAGCGCGGCCTGCTCCGCGGAGGTCCCGGGCAGGACGGGGTCGACCGCCGAGCCGATCGCCTCGAACACCAGTTGCGTGCAGATGTTGTCACTGGTCGCCATCATCTGCACCAGGCAGTCGCGCAGGCTCAGCTCGATCCCGGCCGAGAGGTTGCGCATGATCCCGGCCTGCACCCCGTCCCTGAGGTCCTCCGTGACGGTCAGCCGCCGGTCCAGACTGAGCCGCCCGGTGCGCACGAGGGCGAGGGCCGCGCAGAGCACGCCCACCTTGCGCGTGGAGAAGGAGGGGACCACGACGTCGGCGCGGCGCGAGAGCGTGAGGCCCCCCGCCGGCGTCGGGAGACTCCCGGCGGGTGCGGGCCGCGCGGCCCCCAGCACGGGCCCCCGCAGGTGGACCCGGTAGTGCAGTGCGAAGGGAACGGCGTCGGCCAGGGCGGTGAGGCGGCGCTCCAGCGCGGTCGGTTCCATGGGCCCATCTTAAGTTGTCCAGCTCACACATCCTTCGTACCGTGGAGGCATACCAACGAGAGGAACGCGTCATGCGTCGTCGTCCGGTCGCCCTCGTCGCGGCCACTGCACTGGTCGTCGGGATCTCCGCGGGCGGGACGGCTCCGGCCGCCGCCGTGCAGGCCGGACCGCAGGACGCCGGTCAGGGGCCGCCGACGTCCCAGGGCCAGCCGTTCCTCGACCGGCTGGACCTGCAGGAGCGCCTGGACCTGCAGGAGCGCCTGGAGCAGCGGGACCGCCCGGAGCAGCAGCGTCAGGCGCCGGGGACTGAGGTCCCCCGGCCCACGCACGGGGACGGGGACCGCGAGTCCCGGCAGCGCGAGCGCGCACTGGACCGGGCCGCCCAGGGACTGGTCGAGGACGGCGCCGTCGGCGTGACGGCCCGCGTGGACTCCCCGGGCTTCTCCTGGCGTGGCTCGGCCGGGCACCGGGAGATCGACCGCAGGCCGCAGGCGCGGCCGCAGGACCGGTTCCGCGTCGGCAGCATCAGCAAGACCATGGTCGCCACGGTGGCCCTGCAGGAGATCGAGCGGGGGCATCTGGCGCTGGACACCAAGGTCGAGGACATCGTCCCCGGCCTGTTCCCCGGCCAGCCGGACGTCACCGTGGAGCACCTGCTCAGTCACCGGTCCGGCGCACAGACCGCCTCGGTGGAACTGATCGCCACGCGGATGACGGACCTGTCCGACTGGAACCAGTTCATCGCCGCCCTCGGCGAGGACTACACCCCGCAGGACCACCTGGACGTCGTCAACGCGCTGCCCTGGCTGTTCGCACCGGGCACCGACTTCAGCTACTCCAACGCGGGGTACGTGGCCCTCGGCGTGGTGCTCGAGGAGGTGACCGGGGAGGACCTCGGGGACCTGCTGGAGGACCGGGTGTTCGACGAGGCCGGGATGCACCACAGCTCCTTCCCGGACGAGCCCCAGCACGGTGGGCGGTTCCTGACCGGGGCCATGTGGACGGGAGGGACCGACGTCGGCGGTCTCGGCTGGCAGTCCCTCCGCGGGTTCGACCCGGACGTCTTCGACGCGGCCGGCGCCGTGGTCAGCACCACCCGGGACCTGAACCGCTTCGCCGAGGCGCTGACCTCCGGAGAGCTGGTCGACGAGGAGCTGGTGCAGGAGATGGTCACCCCGCGGACCGGGGACGTCGGCGGGTACGGGCTGGGGATCTACCGCGTGCCGGACCCCTGCACCGGGCCGGGTGAGGCACCGCAGTGGATCTACGGCCATGACGGGCTGACCTTCGGCACCGCGGCCCTGGTGTTCTCCTCCGCCGACGGCACCCGGCAGGTCTCCCTCGGCGCCACGGGCCGGGACATGACCAGTGCCCAGCCCTTGACCTACGACGTCAACGAGCTGCTGGGGCCGATGCTGGAGGCGACCTGCGAGTCCTGAGGACCCGCCCGCGGCGGGGAGGCCCCTTGAGGGTCAGTCGTCGCACTCCGTCTCGAAGGTGAGTCCACTGCCCGGGTCGTAGTGGACCAGCAGCACCTCATCGGGTGCGGAGCCCTGACTGATCAGGTCGGCGCGATAGTCGAAGGTGTAGTCACCCAGGGCGAAGACCTCACTGTGGCTCTCCTCGAGGACGTATTCGTTGCCCTGGTCACCGGTTGCCGTGCCCCGGGCATCGCCCTCGACGCTGATCGACCAGTCGGGCTGGATCTCGTAGGCGGCGTGGAGGGTCCCCTCCCCCCGGATGGTTCCCCCCTCGCAGTCATCGACGGTGAAGGAGAACGGTTCGACGCGTTCGGTGGCGGCGTTCGCGGCGCCGGCCGGGGCCAGCAGGCTCAGGAAGAGGGCCGCGGGGACAAGGGTTCGGAGGACTGCACGCATGATGACCTACCTAGGACACGGCTGAAGGGCTCTGTGGATGGAGGACGTGCATCGCGAGGGCGTGCACGGACGGGGCAGCATCACTGCCGTCTCACCGCGGTTGAGAAGCCACCCTAGGACCATGGTCGAGAGATGCGGAAGGGATCAGCGCCCCGTGCCGTGGCCCCGGCTGCGTGGGCTCACCCCGGCTCGGGCTGGTCACCCGGCCCCGGTGCACCCTGCGCGGCCGCGGCGTGGACCACGGTCGTGATCAGCCGGGCGGCCGTCCGGGCCGTGCGGCCGTCGACGTCGTACCGCGGATTGAGCTCGACGACGTCCAGCACCGCCGTCCTGCCGCTGGCTGCCACCTGCCGGCAGACGGCGTGGATGACGTGGACCGGCACGCCGAACCCGGCCGGGGCGCTCACCCCGGGGGCGACGGCGGCCGGCAGCACGTCCAGGTCGACGCTCAGGTGGACGACGTCGGCCCGGCCCAGCGCGTCCTCGACGAACGCCGCCACGCGCTCCGGCTGGTCCGCGCAGTCCTCGTCGGTGAGGTAGTGCACCCCGAGGCGCTCGGCGGTGTCGAACAGCACGCGGGTGTTGTTCGGTGGGCTGATGCCGAGCACCGCGTAGTCGAGGGGGCGTCCGGCGGCGGCCTCGGCCTCGGCGATCTGCCGGAACGGCGTTCCCGAGGTGGCCCGGTCCGCGGCCCGCAGGTCGAAGTGCGCGTCGAGGTTCAGGATCCCGAGCCGGCCGC